>NZ_JAKGBG010000042.1:0-42645 GCF_021532595.1 Pseudoalteromonas sp. OFAV1 | reverse complement strand
AGTAATGGAACCCGTTAAGCATATTTGGTTTAAAGCCAATGGTGAGATGCCTGACGATCAGCGTATTCATAACTACTTACTTGCGTATGCGTCTGACTTTGAGTTTTTACCAACGGCATTACAGCCGCACGGTGTATCGTTTATGCAGCCGAATATGCAGGTTGCGACGATTGACCATGCAATGTGGTTTCACCGCCCGTTTAGACTAGACGATTGGATTTTATATTCGATTGATAGCCCAAGTGCGAGCTCTGGCCGTGGTTTGGTGCGAGGTCAGTTCTTTGACCGTCAAGGCAATTTGGTTGCCTCAACGATCCAAGAAGGGGTAATGCGTCAGCGTTAACCTTTTGCGTGCTGAGCTTGGCTTTGCACTATATCGTCAATTGACTGCCAGACTCGTGCTGGCAGCAATGCCTTCAGATATAAATACACTTCACACAGCTCATTGCTACCCGTTAAGCCTTGCTCTGATTCGGTAATTAGCTTTTGCTCTCGCAAGCTTGAGATAAAACCAATAAGTACTTTTTTGTCAAAGAACTCCGGCGTTTTAATGCCGTGCAACGTGCCTAAACGCTCTGCTAACACTTGGCTTTCGTGCTCAAGTTCTTCACGCTCAATACCGCTACTGGTTTGAATAAAACCAACCACGATAGCGTAACGCTGTAGCGTTAAGCTTAAGGCGCGGCCAAGCATTTCGAGTTTTGCTAAGCAGTCGTTGCTATTGGTGATTTTGATATTATCACCTTCAATTTCAATAAGGTCTTGATCAACAAAGCTTGCGAGCACGCGAGTAATGTAGTTTTCATCTAGCTCATGCAAGAACCACTCTTTAGCGAACAGCGGGTAAAAACGTGCAATCAAGGCACGGCAATCTGCCATGGTAGTTTGATGTGCTTTGAATAAATGCAGCGCAAGCAAGCTTGGTACAGCAAATAAGTGCAATACGTTATTACGGTAGTAGTTGAATAGCGTCTTTTCTTTGTCGTTAATAGCGATAATTTCGCCAAATTCATCACTGATGACGTCAAACTTATTAAGCTTAAGTGCATGCTCTAATAGCTGTTCAGCACTTTCGTTAGGTGTTGTTACCTTGTCGCTGTAACTTGCGCTGCGTTGTAAATGTAGATAAAACTCAAGTTGCGCAATCAACTTAGGTTTACTTAACGCATGTTTGTCATTCACCAATAAAATCATCGCGAGTAGATTCACCGCATTGAGTGCAGCGGCACTATTAATATTAACCATTACTTTATCGGCAAGATTCGCTACCTGCGGTCCAAGCCATTGTGGCTTTTGTACATCGGTCGGGTGAATAGACTCGCGCCAATCAGGTTGCTGTTCATTAAGGTATTGATTTATCGAAATAGGATCACCAAAATTTAAGTAACCACGGCCATAGTTTTTCAGGTTTTTAATGGCTTTAAAAATCCCCAAGACCGACTCACCTTTTTTATCGTTACCGGCCAGCTCTTTTAAGTAAGTATTAATTTCCATTACGTGCTCATAACCGATGTATACAGGCACAATCGAAATAGGGCGATCTATGCCACGAAGCATGGCTTGCAACGTCATGGCGAGCATACCTGTTTTTGGTGGTAACAAACGACCAGTACGGCTACGGCCACCTTCAGTGTAAAACTTCACTGAGTAGCCTTTAATAAATAACTGGCTCAGATACTCTTTAAATACTGATGAATATAACTTGTTGCCCGCGAAAGAGCGGCGAATAAAGAAAGCACCACTACGACGGAAAATACCACCTGCCGGGAAGAAGTTTAAGTTGATACCAGCGGCTATATGCGGTGGTACTAAACCTAAGTGATAAATAGAGTAGGTCAGTAATAAGTAATCCATGTGCGAGCGGTGACAAGGCATATAAATAATTTCATGGCCTTTATCAGTGAGCTCGTGAACTTGCTCTGAAAACTTAATGTCGATGCCGTTATAAAGTTTATTCCACAGCCAAGTTAATACACGGTCAGCAACACGAATGGTGGCATCGCTGTAATTGGCAGCAATTTCATCAAGTAGCTTCAGCGCATTTTGACGAGCTTGCTCTTGGCTGATGTTTTTTTCTTTTGCTTCTATTTGAATCGCTTTTTTTATTGTTGGTGATGCAAGTAGCGAATTAAAAAGCTGTTCACGCGATGGCATTTTTGGCCCTGTAGCAGCCAGTTTTTGACGGCGAAAGTGCACACGAGCTACGCGTATTAACTTATGTGGTAGCTCATCAACATCGGCTTTTTCATTGACTAATAAAGATAAGTCGAGTGGTTGGCTAAATCGAATAAAGTTATCACGCCCAGAAAATAGCAACACAAAGAACTTGCGAAACCAGCTGGGTGTTAATGAATGAGACACCAAAGTACCTAAACCAGGCTTTTCTTTTCCTGGGTTACGACCCCATAAAATGGTCACCGGGATCACTTGGACGTTTTGCTCACCAGATTGCATTAGGTGGTCAATAATGTGTTTGCCTTGCTGCAAGGCATTACTTGGTTTGCTTTTATTACCAAATAGCGGTGGTGGGTTTTGAATACCAATAAAGCGGTTAAGTTCGGCATTACCTAATAATTGCTCTTCGGTTGGGTCAGGTAAGCCATATTTTTTACATACCCGCGCCAGTGCCGCTAAATCAGAGCGCGCATTCAACCTCACAATATAAAAAGTTGGGTTGGCAGGGTTTAGATTGTATTGTTCAATAGGGTTCTCAGGCAGAACTTTGCTTTTTACTAGCAAGCGGTTCATCCCAGCAGAAATAGCATTTAAACAACGATTAATGATACGCATCAACTCACCAAAGTTTTATACCAACTAGGTTTAGTGCCTAAGACAGCTCACTTTATTAAGCCAATTGGTATTAGTAAATATACAGTAGACCACATGCGGTCAAAATAAGCGGCATAGAATAACAATTATTAACTGGACTGACCATTGCAACATTGTATGGCTTTTTGTTTCTTTACCTAACTATAGTAAGCAAAGACATACCTTGGCTGAATTTAGTTCTATTTCATTTAAATTTCATTTTGATAAGGCGTCGAGTGTATTAATTCTAAAAAGTTGTTGCATTTATCACCAATATAACTATAATACGCAGGCTTTCAAAATTCCCTCGGGAACTTGGAAGGAAAGATTAAGCTTGGATTTCAAGCTAATAAACAGGAATTCCGATTTGGAATTCAACGTAGATATAAGAGAACAGCCGACATCTTAGTTAGTAAGATTGTTTCGGTCGTTTTTTTATGCTCTTTTTAAATGCTCTTTATATTGAGGTTTAAGAATGTCAAATCAACGCATTCGTATTCGCCTAAAAGCTTTTGACCACCGTTTGATTGACCAATCAACGGCGGAAATCGTGGAAACTGCGAAACGCACTGGCGCTCAAGTACGTGGTCCAATTCCACTACCTACACGCTTTGAACGTTTTACTGTACTAACTTCACCGCACGTTAACAAAGACGCGCGTGATCAGTACGAAATCCGCACCCATAAACGTCTGATCGACATCGTAGAACCAACTGACAAGACTGTTGACGCTCTTATGCGTTTAGATCTTGCTGCTGGTGTTGATGTTCAAATCAGCCTGGGTTAATCGGAAGATTAGAGAGGTTTTAGGAAAATGGCATTAGGTCTAGTCGGTCGTAAAGTGGGTATGACACGTATCTTCACTGAAGATGGTGTATCTATCCCTGTGACAGTTATCGAAGCGACTCCTAACCGCATTGCACAGATCAAATCTGACGCAACAGACGGTTATAACGCGCTTCAAGTAACCGCAGGCACTAAAAAAGCAAGCCGTGTAAACAAAGCAGCAGCGGGTCACTTCGCTAAAGCTGGTGTTGAAGCGGGTCGCGGTCTGTGGGAATTCCGCCTAAATGGTGGTGAAGGCGATTTTGAAGTAGGCGCTGAGCTTACTGTTGAATTATTCAACGAAATCAACAAAGTTGACGTAACCGGTACTTCTAAAGGTAAAGGTTTCCAAGGTGGTGTTAAGCGCTGGAACTTCAGCATGCAAGACGCTACTCACGGTAACTCTCTATCTCACCGTGCTCCTGGTTCAATCGGTCAAAACCAATCACCTGGTAAGGTGTTTAAAGGTAAGAAAATGGCCGGTCACATGGGTGCTGAGCGTGTAACGACTCAAAACTTAGAACTAGTTCGCGTTGACGCTGAGCGTAACTTGCTTTTAGTTAAAGGTGCAGTACCTGGCGCTATCGGCGGTGACGTTATCGTTAAACCAGCTGTTAAAGCATAAGTCCTGGAGATTTAGTGATGGAATTAGCAATTAAAGACGCTTCTGGCGCTCTTGAAGTTTCTGAAGCTACTTTTGGACGTGAGTTTAACGAAGCATTAGTACACCAAGTAGTTGTTGCTTACGCAGCAGGTGCTCGTCAAGGTACTCGTGCTCAGAAGACACGTTCTGAAGTTAGCGGTGGTGGTAAAAAACCATGGTCTCAAAAAGGTACTGGCCGTGCACGTGCTGGTACAATTCGTAGCCCAATTTGGCGTTCAGGTGGCGTTAGCTTCGCAGCTAAACCACAAGATCATAGCCAAAAAGTAAACCGTAAAATGTACCGCGGTGCGATCAAAAGCATCTTATCTGAATTAGTTCGTCAAGAGCGTTTAATCGTTGTTGAACAGTTTGGTCTTGAAGCACCAAAAACTAAAGAACTAGTTGCTAAGCTTAAAGAACTTGAGCTTAAAGATGTTCTAATCGTGACTGAAGAAGTAGATGAGAATCTTTTCTTATCGGCACGTAACCTATACAAGGTTGACACGCGTGATGTAGCTGGTATCGATCCTGTAAGCCTAATCGCTTTCGATAAGGTACTTATTACAGCTGCTGCTGTTAAGCAACTTGAGGAGGCGCTAGCATGATCCGTGAAGAACGTCTTTTAAAAGTGATCCTTGCTCCACACATCTCTGAAAAAAGCACTATCGCTGCTGAAGAGAACAACACGATTGTTTTCAAAGTAGCTTCTAATGCAACTAAAGCTGAAATCAAAGCTGCTGCAGAAAAGCTTTTTGAAGTAGAAGTAACTGGTGTTCGCACACTAAACGTTAAGGGTAAAACAAAACGTACTGGCATGCGTTTCGGTCGTCGTTCAGACTGGAAGAAAGCTTACGTTACTCTTAAAGAAGGTAGCGAGCTAGACTTTGTCGGCGGCGCCGAGTAATAAGGGGAGTTAGAATTATGGCACTTCAAAAGTGTAAACCAACTTCTGCGGGTCGTCGTCACCTGGTTAAAGTGGTTAACCCAGATTTACATAAGGGTAAACCTTACGCACCACTACTAGAGAAAAACTCTAAGTCTGGTGGTCGTAATAACAAAGGTCGTATCACGGTTCGTCACATCGGTGGTGGTCACAAGCATCATTACCGTGTAATCGACTTTAAACGCACTAAAGATGGCATTCCAGCTGTTGTTGAGCGTCTAGAGTATGATCCAAACCGTAGCGCAAACATCGCTCTTGTATTATATGCAGACGGTGAGCGTCGTTACATTATTGCACCTAAAGGCTTAAAAGCGGGTGATTCAATCCAGTCTGGTATTGATGCACCAATCAAACCTGGTAACACGTTACCAATGCGCAACATGCCTGTAGGTTCGACTGTTCACAACGTAGAATTAAAACCAGGTAAAGGCGCGCAAATCGCACGTTCTGCTGGTGCATACGTTCAAATCCTTGCTCGTGAAGGTCAATACGTAACTCTACGTCTTCGTTCTGGCGAAGTTCGTAAAGTTCCATCTGACTGTCGCGCAACACTTGGTGAAGTAGGTAATGCTGAGCATATGCTTCGTTCACTAGGTAAAGCTGGTGCAAATCGCTGGCGTGGTATCCGTCCGACAGTTCGTGGTGTTGCCATGAACCCGGTAGATCACCCGCACGGTGGTGGTGAAGGTCGTACATCTGGTGGTCGTCATCCTGTGTCTCCATGGGGTAAACCGACTAAAGGTGCTAAGACACGTAAGAACAAGCGTACTGATAAATTTATCGTACGTCGTCGTACTAAATAATAGTTGAGGAATAGCCATGCCACGTTCTCTCAAGAAAGGTCCTTTTATTGACCTACACTTGCTGAAGAAGGTAGAGAAAGCGTTGGAAAGCGGTGACAAGAAGCCAATTAAAACTTGGAGCCGTCGTTCAATGATCATACCTAACATGATCGGATTGACCATCGCTGTCCATAATGGTCGTCAGCACGTTCCTGTGTTTATCACAGACGAAATGATCGGTCACAAACTAGGTGAATTTGCACCAACTCGCACTTACCGCGGTCACGCTGCGGATAAGAAAGCGAAGAAACGTTAAGAGGAGAATGATAAATGCAAGCATTAGCTAAACATAAATTCGCCTCTGGTTCGGCGCAAAAAGCACGTCTAGTTGCAGATCAGATCCGCGGACTTCCGGTTGATCGCGCTCTAGAAATCCTGGCGTACAGCCCTAAAAAAGCGGCTGTATTAGTTAAGAAAGTACTTGAGTCTGCTATTGCTAACGCAGAGCATAACGAAGGTGCTGACATTGATGAGCTTCGTGTAACTACGATCTTTGTGGACGATGGTCCTACAATGAAGCGTATTATGCCACGTGCTAAAGGACGCGCTGACCGCATCCTTAAGCGTACAAGCCACATCACTGTTGTGGTTTCAGATAGCTAGGAGTATAAGTAATGGGACAAAAAGTTCATCCTACTGGTATTCGCCTAGGTATCTCTAAACCTTGGGTTTCTACCTGGTACGCGAATTCAAAAGATTTCTCTGATCAGCTTTTTGGCGATCACAAAGTACGTGCATTCCTAACTAAGGAATTAAAAGCGGCTTCTGTGTCTAAAATCGTTATCGAGCGTCCAGCTAAATCTATCCGTGTAACAATTCACACAGCTCGTCCTGGTGTTGTTATCGGTAAAAAAGGCGAAGACGTTGAAAAACTACGTCAAGCAGTAACTAAGATTGCAGGTGTTCCGGCTCAGATCAATATTTCTGAAGTTCGTAAGCCTGAACTTGATGCACAACTAGTAGCTGACGGTATTGCGTCACAGCTAGAGCGTCGTGTTATGTTCCGTCGCGCTATGAAGCGTTCGGTACAAAATGCAATGCGCATTGGTGCAAAAGGTATCAAAGTTGAAGTTAGCGGTCGTCTTGGCGGTGCTGAGATCGCACGTTCAGAATGGTATCGTGAAGGTCGTGTACCTCTACATACTCTACGTGCTGATATCGACTACGCAACTTCTGAAGCCTTAACCACTTATGGTATCATTGGTGTTAAAGTTTGGATCTTCAAAGGCGAAGTTATTGGTGGTTTACCACTAGTACAAGAGCAAGAGAAGCCAGCTAAACGCGCGCCAAAGAAAGCCAAAAAAAGTGCTAAGTAGAGGTAGCGAGTAATGTTACAGCCAAAACGTACAAAATTCCGTAAAATGCACAAAGGCCGCAACCGCGGTTTAGCGCAAAACGGTAACAAAGTAAGCTTCGGTACTTTCGGTTTGAAAGCTACTGGTCGTGGCCGTATGACTGCTCGTCAAATCGAAGCAGCTCGTCGTGCTATGACACGTCACGTAAAGCGTCAAGGTAAAATCTGGATCCGTGTATTCCCAGATAAGCCAATTACGAACAAGCCATTAGAAGTTCGTATGGGTAAAGGTAAAGGTTCTGTTGAATATTGGGTTGCTGAAATTCAACCTGGTAAAGTACTTTACGAAATGGAAGGTGTTTCTGAAGAGCTTGCTCGTGAAGCATTTAACCTTGCAGCGCGTAAATTACCATTCACAACAACTTTCGTAACTCGGACGGTGATGTAATGAAAGCTAGCGAACTAAAAGACAAAAGCGTAGAAGAGCTAAACGCTGAACTTCTAGGACTTCTTCGTGAGCAGTTCAACCTGCGCATGCAAGCAAGCACTGGTCAGTTAGCTCAGACACACACGCTAAGAACAGTACGTCGCGATATCGCGCGTGTAAAAACAGTTATTAACCAGAAGGCAGGTCAATAATGAGCGATAAAATCCGTACTCTTCAAGGCCGTGTAATCAGCGACAAGATGGATAAATCTTTCACTGTTGCTATCGCACGTTACGTGAAGCACCCAGTATATGGTAAATTCATCAAACGTACGACTAAACTACACGTACATGACGAAAACAACACAGCTCAAACTGGTGACGTAGTTACTATCCGTGAGTGTGCTCCTATTTCTAAGACTAAGTCTTGGACTTTAGTAGACGTTGTTGAACGTCCAAAGCAAGCTTAATTTTTAATTAAGTTTACTTACTAAAAAGCCCCGGCATTTGCTGGGGCTTTTTGTTTTTAAAATAAAGCTATCAGCTTTTAGACGTCAGTTGAGCGCTAGACTTGTTTGCTGCAGAGTTTCCCGCTGCTGTAAAACCTCATATGGCACTAATGCTTAATCGAAACCATCTCTACGAATAGACTTGAGCTAGAACCATAAACTTTACTCTTGCTAAAACGCCACTTTTTCTTATGAACTAACTCACTCATTTAACACTCTTAAAAATAAAAATGAGGCGTTTGGGTGCTAAAAGGGACTTACAAAGCATGGATCATCTCGATTACGCTACATGCTGTGCTTTTGTTGTTATTTGCTCAATATGGAAAGTTTGTGAAACTACCAGTAGCAGCCACAGAGCCGCCAAAAGTAATCAACGCGTATGTGAGTGTTGATTTAACTTCGTTACCTAGTTTGCAGAAAATCCAAGAAAAACCTTCACCTGAGCAAACAGAAGGAATGCCTGATGAGGTTAATTCTTTGCCAAAAAAAGAAGAAACTTCGCAGAGTAGCTCTGGGCAGATAAGTGATTCTAATACAGTTAATCCCACAATAGACGAACCCAAAAAAGCTACCTCTGAGGTTGTAAAGCCTAATCAGACACTTGAGAATTCAAAAATAGCCGAAGAGCCTTTTAAAAAGCTCAACCCTTATGCGCCAATCCCACAGCTTAATTTTGAAAATGGTTCTGCTAATGCGTCTTTGTTTGGGCAGGATGAAGCGAATAGCCCCTCAGGCAGGGTTACAGTGCCTGCGCAATTAACCGTCTCTGATAAAGCAACTGTCGTTTGGCAAAGTGGCGATGGTAGCAAGCGTATCGAGGTGCTAAATGGTATGTGTTATGGCATAAATTTCAATTCGGTGTTTGGTAAATCTGGGGTGCCAAGTGGATCGCCAAGACCCTGCGAAGACAAAGACGCTAAGTTATTTAAAGAAATAATGAATAAATGGAGTAATAAATAATAAAACACTTTACCTCAACTTAACTTGAGATTTTAAAGTAGCGTTTTTTGTAATGGATAACGCTATGAACTCACTAGAAAACTATTTATTAAGCTTACAGATTAATTGCTATCAAGCGTCAGCGATTCAAATTTCTCAAGTACAAACGCGTATTTGGCAGTCATTACAAAATAATTCTAGTTATGCACATAGCGTAATCGAAGAGTTTGATTTGAATGGGCAGCCTAGCCATTACCAGCATGCAGCCCTATTTACACTGGTTTTACTGCAGCTTGGCTATAAAATAAAGTCAACGCCAGAAAACGCTTTATCGGTAAGGCATAACCATTTGTTACATGACATTCGTCTTGTCGAGCAGTCAAACGCTAGTGGGGCATAAGTCATCTTGTATCGTATAAAAAGGCACTTAGCCGAAACTAAGTGCCTTGGCTTAACGAAGTTACCAAATCATTTCTACAAATTCTGGATGATCCACAAATGGGTTGCGGTTACCTTGATGTTCGTAAGCTGCTTGGTTACGGTCAAGCTCTAATTGGCTAACAGGATCCTCGTTATGCCATTTTAATAACATAGCAACGACCCAGTTCTCAAATACCTGATTAGATGAACCATTCAATACAGCGTTACTGTAGGTTGTGTTGTTTTGCCACGAGCCAATTACATTTTCATAGCGTGTTGCCATGTAGAAATAGGCTCTTGCAAAGTCACCTTTAAATTCATCAATAGGTTCAAATACCGTTCCTGAGTAATTTAATGAGCTAGCTGCACTGCCTAACTTACTGCCGTTGCTAGAGGTATAGCTTGCACTACCAACTTCACCAAACGGGTAGTTACTACGTTTTGAATTTACATAACCATCAGTAGCAAAAATGTGATGTACGTCTGAATTCATTGGCTCAACTGTACCGCCAAACCAACTTTTCGGGAAAGAATGCTCACGGTTGTAGCAATCTGCTTCGCTGTTGTATGTACCACATTGATCGCTCACAGCAACATAGTTGTAACTGTCTTGGCCTGCAGGGTTTTCTGAATAACGGTCTAAAATAGAGTTGTCGTTTTCAAAATACTTATCGCGTGAGGCAACATCGTAAAAACTCCAAATAGCTGAATAGCCTTGTGAGTTGTGATCTTTAATGATGTTGTATAACTCTGTTTTCAGTGCATAACCACTAAGGCCTTGCGTTGTAACATAGTATCCCGTTGGCTCTGTTGGTGTTGTACCACCACCGTCACCGCAGCCTGAGTTATCACCCAAAGTAAACGGCGTAGCTTCCGAGCTTTGGAAGCTTGCACCACTGGCAAGTACTGTTTGACCTAAAGAAAGATTGTAACTGCCATTGCCGAATGAGCAGCATATGCCATCACCATAGCTATCAAAAATAGTAAAGGTATAGTCACCATCAGTTAAACATGCTTGCTCACTGTACTGAGTATTTGCAGCATAGCTGCCGCCTGATGCTACTGTGCTACCTTGGCTATTAGTGATATGCCAGCTGGTTTCTTCACCATAGTTATCGGTAGTGAGGGTTAAAGATACTTGGTTATCGGCGCAGCTGCCCGAAGGTGGTGGTGTTGAGCCCGTGCTTGGTGCAAAGTTATCAACATAAACCACTTCGCTGCCATCAAAGCCTGTTACATCGTAAAAGCGCAGGCCAACACTAATTGAGGTAGTCGCAGAAGCTGTATACTGATAGCTGATTTGTTGCCATTGATTCGTTAATGCTGAATTAGAGTAACCTTGATAGCCATCAACCACTAAGCGAGCTTTTACGCCGCCTTCAGTATGGTAAACCCAAGCAGAAAACTCATAGCTTTCACCGGCCACTACATCAACTAATTGCTGTAAATCGGTATTACTTTGCGTGCCAGTATTAACCACAACTTGCGCTGAGTAATTACCTGAGTAAACCACATTACTATTAGCGCTAAGACTAATACCGCTATCTATGGTGCTCCAGCTTGCAGGGGTGTTTGCTGACCAGTTTTCGAAGTCGGCATTATTAACATTTGCCAATGCTGAACTCGCTAAACACAGTAAACTACTGGCTAGCATGTATTTTTTACATGTCCCGTGTGACATCGTTGTTTCCTTTTTATATTTTAATAGTTTTAGCTGTTCTCAAAATGAACACAGCGAGTATAGGCTAATCGGCTTATGTTGCAATAATGTTAATTAATAAAAGTTTCTTATTGGGTAATTTTTGCTTTTAACATGTTTTTTTTGGATAAATACTAAATTAATAACTAAATGGAATATCAAAGCAGATTCTATTCTTTTTTAATCGCCTCAGACCCCGTTATTCTTCACGCTAAGATAAACCTTTAAAGCATTTTTGTTTAGTCTTTAAAGTCGAAAAAATTGTTCGCGAAATGACGGTAGTAAGCTCGTTTCGCAGTTAACTTTTCAGGGTTACGAGGAATAAATTCATGTTGTTAAGTCAACTAAATGCAGCGGCGAGCCCGCTATCGCAAGAGCAAGTACAAAAGCTGCAAGGCTTAGTGGCTGAACTTAATCCAATTCAGCAAGCGTGGGTAAGTGGTTACTTAGCTGCTAACGCAAATGCAGGTGCATTAACTGGTGGTGTTGCTGCCGCTCCAGCTGCGGGTGATGCTGCACCATTGACTATTTTATACGGCTCGCAAACGGGTAACGCCAAAGGCGTGGCGAGCAAGTTAAAAGAGCAAGCAGAGTCGCGCGGTCTAACGGCTAAGCTAGTAAACATGGCTGACTACAAACCAACAGCCCTGAAAAAAGAAAAGTTTATCACGGTTGTTGTTTCAACCTATGGTGAGGGTGAGCCACCAGAAGATGCTGAAAGCCTCCATGAATTCTTAACGACTAAAAAAGCACCAAAGCTAGATGGTGTTAAAGTGGCTGTGATTGGCTTAGGTGACTCAAGCTACGAATTCTTCTGCCAAACAGCAAAAGATTTCGAAGAGCGCTTTAACAAGCTTGGCGCAGAAACTATTTTCCAGCGTGCTGACCTAGATGTTGATTACGATGATGAAGCTGCTAAGTGGATTGATGGTGCACTTGATGCGTTTGAACCAGATCTTAAAGCGCAGCAGCAAGCAAGTGGTGGTCAAGTTGTGGCGATGCCATTTGGAGCAGCAGCGCCAGCAGCAAGCCAATACACCAAGCAAAACCCATTTGCTGCAGAGCTAAGTGTTGTGCAAAAAATTACCGGTCGTGACTCAACTAAAGATGTGCGTCATGTTGAAATCTCATTAGAAGGTTCAGACATCACCTATACACCGGGTGATTCGCTGGGCGTTTACTTCTTGAATGATGAAGTACTTGTTGATGAAGTCCTTGCGCTTACCCAAATTGATGCATCTAGCACGGTTAAACTAGGCGATGAAGAGCTCAGTATTCGTGATGCATTAATCGAAAAATTAGAGTTAACCCAGTCATACCCAGGTTTTGTTGAAAAATATGCAACAGCAACTGGCAACCCTGAATTATTAAAGTTAGTTGAAGATAAAGCGGCAATGCGTGAGTACATCGAACCTCGCCAAATCTTCGATATTATTCGTCAAAACCCAGCTCAACTAGAAGCGCAAACCTTAGTAGACTGCTTACGTAAACTACAAGCGCGTTTATATTCGATTGCATCTAGCCAAGCTGAAGTTGAAGATGAAGTTCACTTAACTGTGGGTCTGGTTGAGTTTGATGCATTTGGTAGCGAGCACTTAGGTGGGTGTTCTGGCTATTTAGCGCGTCGTGCTGAAGAAGGTTGCAAAGTAAAAGTATTCAGTGAGCATAACGATAATTTCCGTTTACCGGCTAATGATGAAACGCCAATTATTATGGTAGGTCCGGGTACGGGTATTGCACCATTCCGTGCGTTTTTACAAGAGCGTGATGCTCGTGAAGCAAGTGGTAAAAACTGGTTATTCTTTGGTAACCCACACTTTACTCAAGACTTCTTATATCAAGTTGAAATTCAAGGTTACTTGAAGTCAGGTTTACTGACTAAAGTGGATGTGGCGTTTAGCCGTGACCAAGCGGAAAAAGTATATGTTCAAGACAAACTTCGCAAAAACAGCCAAGAAGTATTTGCTTGGTTAGAAGCGGGTGCTCATTTCTATATCTGTGGTGATGCAAACCGTATGGCGAAAGATGTTCATCAGGCGCTTGTAGACATTATCAAAGAAAATAGCGGCAAAGATGATGAACAAGCTGAGCAATATTTAAAAGATTTACGTAGCGCAAACCGCTATCAGAAAGACGTGTACTAATCACGTTTAAAGCTAACAGCCGTCACTGTAACAAATTTAGGAAATACCATGAGCGAACAAGACAAAAACGTAAAGCTTTCTGATAACGAGCGTTTGAAAAGAGAAAGTAATTTTTTACGTGGCACAATTGAGCAAGATTTAAAAGACGAGATCACAGGTGGTTTCACTGCTGATAACTTCCAACTGATCCGTTTCCACGGCATGTACCAGCAAGATGACCGTGATATTCGTCCTGAGCGCGCTAAACAAAAATTAGAGCCGTTACATAACGTAATGTTACGTGCTCGTATGCCTGGCGGTATCATCAAGCCAGAGCAATGGTTAGCAATTGATAAGTTTGCTGAAGAAAAAACCAGCTATGGCAGTATTCGTTTAACCACGCGTCAAACTTTCCAGTTCCATGGTGTGCTTAAGCCAAATATTAAAGGCATGCACCAAATGCTTAATAGCGTGGGCATTGATTCAATTGCAACGGCGGGCGACGTAAACCGAAACGTATTATGTACAACGAACCCTGTTGAATCTGAGCTTCACCAAGAAGCTTACGAGTGGGCTGCGAAGATCTCAGAGCACCTATTACCAAAAACCAAAGCATACGCTGAAATTTGGTTAGATGGTGAAAAGAGTGAAACCACTGAAGAGCCAATTTTAGGTTCAACTTATTTACCGCGTAAGTTTAAAACCACAGTAACAATTCCACCGAATAATGAAGTGGATGTGCATGCGAACGACCTAAACTTCGTGGCAATTGCAGAAAACGGCAAGTTAGTTGGTTTTAACGTGTTAGTGGGTGGTGGTCTTGCGATGACTCACGGTGATACAGCAACGTATCCTCGTAAAGCGGATGACTTTGGTTTTATTCCACTTGAGCACACCTTGAAAATTGCTGAGCACGTCGTGTCTGTACAGCGTGATTGGGGTAACCGCTCAAATCGTAAAAATGCGAAAACTAAGTACACACTAGACCGTGTAGGTACGGATGTATTTAAAGCTGAAGTTGAAAAACGTGCTGGTGTTAAATTTGAACAGAGCCGCCCGTATGAGTTCACTCACCGTGGTGACCGTATCGGTTGGGTTGAAGGTATTGATGGTAAGCACCACTTAACGCTGTTTATTCAAAGTGGCCGTATTTTAGATTACCCAGATAAACCGCTAAAAACAGGCTGTCGTAAAATTGCTGAAATTCACCAAGGTGATTTCCGCATGACGGCAAACCAAAACTTGATCATCGCAGGTGTTCCGGCTGATCAAAAAGCGGTAATCGAAGAGATCGCTCGTAACCATGGCCTAATTGATGACAGCCATACAGAGCAGCGTAAAAACTCAATGGCGTGTGTGGCATTACCAACGTGTCCGTTAGCGATGGCAGAAGCTGAGCGTTATTTACCAAGCTTAATTGAGAAAACAGAAGCGCTATTAGCGAAACATGGTATTGGCGATGACAACATCATTATGCGTGTTGTGGGTTGTCCGAATGGCTGTGGCCGCGCAATGTTGGCAGAAGCGGGTCTGGTTGGTAAAGGTCCAGGAAAATACAACGTGTACTTAGGTGGTAACCGTGAAGGCACGCGTATTCCAAAACTGTATTTAGAAAATGTTGGCGAAGACGTATACCTAGACGCATTCGATAAGCTAATTGGCCAATGGGCAAGTGAGCGTAATGAAGGCGAGTGTTTTGGTGATTTTGTAATTCGCAAAGGCATTGTTGCTGAAGTTAAAGTTTCAGTAACTGATTTTCACGCATAATTTTATAAGCGACACCGCTTTAAGGTTTGGAATTAACCATGAGTGAATTTAAAAACATCTTAACGATGAGCAAAGAAGACCAAACAGCCATGCTGGCTGATATAAATGGTCTTCTGGCTGATAAAAGCGCTGAAGAGCGTGTTGCTTGGGCGCTTGAAAACTTACCAAGCACGCACTTTTTGTCGTCGAGTTTTGGTATTCAAGCGGCGGTAATGTTGCACTTAGTGACATCACAGCAGCCAGATATTCCGGTGGTACTGACAGATACCGGTTATTTGTTTCCTGAAACCTATCAGTTCATCGAGCAAATGACGGAGCGACTATCGCTTAATCTTAAAGTTTATAAAGCTGAGCTTAGCCCTGCGTGGCAAGAAGCGAAGTTTGGTAAGCTTTGGGAGCAAGGTGAAGAAGGCATTAAGCAGTACAATCAACTGAATAAAATTGAGCCAATGACTCGTGCCTTAAACGAGCTGGATGCAGGTACTTGGTTTAGTGGCTTGCGTCGCGATCAGTCATCTAGCCGAGCTGATAAGCAAATTGTTGAAATCAGCCGAGGGACTGTGAAAGTGTATCCACTTATTGAGTGGAACAACCGTGACATCTATCAGTATCTAACTAAACATGATTTACCTTATCATCCACTTTGGGAGCAAGGTTATGTGTCGATGGGCGATGTTCACACAACACGTAAACTTGAACCGGGCATGACAGAAGAAGAGACGCGTTTCTTTGGTTTAAACCGTGAATGTGGCTTACATATCGATGGTGATGGTATCTAATCCTAAATTCCTATCAGAATTTTCGTAAAGCGTAACCAAGGTTGCGCTTTTTTTGTGCTATTTATATACAATCTCAGGCTTAATTCTGTGAGAGAAAATTATGAGTCGTGTTGTTGTATTTTTATTTTTATTATTTATTGCTCCTTTAGTACGAGCTGAAACGCTGCGTGTTGCACTCTATGACACAGATTACCCTCCTTATCATTTTGCGAGCGAGAAACAAAAAGGCTTAGTTGATGAGCTACTTGAACGTTTCGCTAAAAAGTACAAAGTGCAAATTAGTTATATTCTCGTACCTGAAGTGCGCTCTCAGCATTTACTGGATGAGGGAAAGGTTGATGTGAGGTTGGAGTCTGAGCAGTGGTACAGAGGCGAAAATCACTATTATTGGAGTGATATGATAGCTGTTGTCGAAGACGTGCTGGTGATGCCAAATGGTTGTCATATCCCACCACTTGATAAACTGAATGGTTTTGCTGTACTGACGCGATTTGGCTATACCTATCCGCAATTTGAAGCTTTGTTTGCTTCAGGAAAAGTACACCGAGAAGACTTCTATTCTGAATTAGACATGTTGAATGCTTTACTTGATAAAAAACAAAATCAACGTGTTGCCGTCATCGCAAAAAATACCTTGCAATGGTATGCCGCACAAGATGATGCCTTTAAAAAGTTTACTGTTAGCGACTACAACGTGGGCAAAGCGCCGATGCAACTACAGTTCATTTATAATGAAAAAGGTAAGCGCATGAGCGAAAAATTTAATGACTTTATGAAAAGTCTTAAATCATCGGGGGAATTTGCTAAGATTGTGAGTAACTACCAATAATGTGTAAATGGAATTATGAAACGCTTTTGTTATTTTGCTGTGATGCTGCTCCTAACCAGTGTTGCGCTGCTGTTTTACATTAAAAAGCCAGACGGTAAACCTTACCTAGAGCTTGGTATGTTTGAGCGTTATTCAGAAAAAGTCAGTGATGATGTGAGTGATTTTGCTTCGCAAGGAGCCGATACTCTTACTAGCCAAGTTAAAAAGCTCACTGAGAAGTTGAGCTTGAGCAAAGACGTTAATACACCTGTTGTTGTGTATAAATGGCAAGATGAACAAGGGCAGTGGCACTATGCTGATACACCCCATCCTAATTATTTTAGTATCGCGGTAAGTTTAGATCCGAACGACATAACAGTGTTACCTGCAGAGACATTTCAAGCAGATGAGAAGCAAGCAGCAACAGTTAAAGCTGACGAAACACCTTCAACGCTTGGGGTATACGACCCTAAAAACGTACAAAAAATGATGCAAGACGCTGAGCAAGCAAAACAGCTTATGGAGCAACGTAACAAGCAACTTGAACAGCAGCTCAAAAAGCAAGGTGGAAATTAACTTTGTTTGTTTTGCGCTGTGAGGTCGCTTTCCATTTTCATCAGTAAAATAGTGAGATAAATTTTGGTGGGTAGTGAGAATAGCACACCAACAGCAATACACGCTGCGCTGATCATAATGCCATGTATACCCATGCTATCACTTAAGTAATTACCGGCTAATAAAGAGTGCCCCAATATAATTAGGCAAATACCTAAAATGATAAAGGTTTTTAAGATTCGAATGATGGTTTGTTCAGTCATACAAGCACCTCACTTTAGCCATAATTAAAGTGTAGGTGCTGTTGTAATTAATAGGGTTGTTCTAAATCAAGCAATTGTCGGTTATTTGTCCAATTTTACTGGGCCGTTGATGTTATCGATACTTAAATCACCTGAACCCGCTTCGATAATTGTCAGGCCAAGTGTGTCATCCACATAAATGCTGCCAGAGCCATCGGTAATGGTAACCAGCCCTTTGATTTGTCTTACATCTATATCACCAGAGCCATCTTCGATAGTAAGCGCACCAGCCAATGTTTTAACGCTGATACTACCTGATTCATCAATAATACGTGCAGGGCCTTGGCTATTGTCGATCTGGATATCACCAGAGTCATCTTCAATATCAATACGCCCTTGGCCTTGGTCAATCATAATTGAGCCAGAGTCGTCTTCAATACTGATATTGCCGCTGACATTGCTAATGCGAATATCGCCGGAGTCATCATCTATGTTGATATTTCTGCCTTGTTCAATAATGATTGAGCCAGAATCATCATCAATGCTGATATCGTTTTGCATCGCACGTATCACGATATCACCTGAGTCATCATCGATATCTAGTTTAAGGTTGCTAGGCACAGAGACAATTAAATCAATATGAGGGGATGAGCCACTGTAAAACGACAAGCTACCATTATTGAGCTTGCTGATAAGCTCAGCCGTGTCGCCATGCTTTTCGAGTGTTAGTGTATAGGTTTCATCGCCTTTAGCCGCATAGATATTAGCATTCACTGTGATAGCCGTGGCGTTGCTGTCGCCTTTGATGATCAGTGAGCCTGCTTCGGCATCAATTTTTAATGCGCTGATACTTGCAGCCGACACGCTTAAGTCTTGTTGTTTTTGTTCTGCGATTTGACCCGGAGAGACATGAATAACACAGCCCGTTAATAATAAACTTGATGAAATGGCCGTTGCGCAAATTGCGCGTTTGAATGATGCAATAGTCATATGGATTCCAAAATTATTGTGATTGTTATCTGGTTAGCATTTGCAAACTATGGTCCAATTTTAACATTCTGATTTTTATGTGCTTTTCATTTTTTGTAAATAAGTGTGTTGGTCTAAACTGCAATTAATTAGTGATTTAAACAAAAAAGGGGCTGAAAATTCAGCCCCTTAGTTAACTTAAAAGCAGTTATTGCTCAGCCAGCATATTACGAAGTACATACTGTAAAATACCGCCGTGTTTGTAGTAATCCCATTCTTTAGGAGTATCTATGCGCACATCAACACTAAAGCTAATTTGTTTGCCTTCGCTGTTAGTGGCAATCACACTGACTTCATTGGTTTTGTCGTATAAGCCCTCAAAGTCGAATGACTCTTGGCCTGTAAGGCCCAGTGACTCATAGCTTTCACCTTCTTTAAATTGCAGTGGTAATACACCCATACCTATCAGGTTAGAGCGGTGAATACGCTCATAACTTTGTGCAATAACAGCTTTAACACCCAGTAATAATGAGCCTTTTGCTGCCCAGTCTCGTGATGAACCTGTGCCATATTCTGTGCCCGCTAAAATAATCAGAGGTGTGCCGTCTTGCTGGTACTGCATTGCTGCATCATAAATACTGGCAAGTTCATCACTTGGTTGTATACGGGTAACACCGCCTTCAGTACCCGGCGCTAGTAGGTTGCGTAAACGCACATTAGCAAAGGTACCGCGCATCATCACTTCGTGATTACCACGGCGTGATCCATAAGAGTTAAATTGTGCTTTTTGTACACCGTGATCTTGTAAGTAAAGACCTGCAGGAGCATCAGCTTTAATCGCACCTGCTGGCGAAATGTGGTCGGTTGTAACTGAGTCACCTAATTTTGCTAAACAGCGTGCACCACTAATGCTCGGAATTCCTGGAGGCTCAATTTCCATACCATCAAAGAATGGCGCTTTTTTGATGTAGGTTGACGCATCATCCCAATCATATAGTTTGCCATCAGGAATTTGAATTTTCTGCCAACGATCATCGCCTTGATACACATTGCCATAGCTTGATGCGAACATTTCTTTGGTCACTGTTTCACGGACAAGGTCGTTAACTTCGCTAACACTTGGCCAGATATTTTTCAGGTAAATGTCATTACCATTCGGATCTTGCGCTAATGGCTCGTTATATACATCAATATCTGTGCGACCTGCAATAGCGTAAGCAACAACGAGTGGCGGTGAGGCTAAGAAGTTCATTTTCACATCTTGGTGTATACGACCTTCAAAGTTACGGTTACCCGATAAAATAGAGCTTACGACCAGTTTATGCTTTTGAATTGCTTCACTGATCTCATCGGCCAGCGGGCCTGAGTTACCGATACAGGTTGTACAACCATAACCGACAAGGTTAAAGCCTAACGCATCTAAATCGTCCATTAAGTCGGCTTTTTTCAAGTAATCAGTCACCACTTGAGAGCCTGGAGCGAGTGAAGTTTTAACCCAAGGTTTAACCTTTAAGCCTAATTGTTTTGCTTTCTTCGCAACTAATCCTGCAGCTAGAATTACACTTGGGTTTGAGGTGTTTGTACAACTTGTGATTGCAGCAATCACACAAGCGCCGTCTTTAAGCTCAAACTCCTCGCCTTTAAAGTTAACCTTGGCAGCACCCATGTATTGTGCTTCGTTTACCTGATCATCTGGGTTAGTTGTTGGACCTTCATCTTCAATGCGGGCTTCTTGAACATCGCTTTTATCACGTTGTTGCATGCGCTCTTCTTGAAAGCCACGAAGGTGTTCACCGATAATGCTACCAGCTTTATCAAGGGCGATTCTATCTTGCGGGCGTTTAGGACCTGCAAGGCTTGGCACGACATCATCAAGTGATAATTCAAGCGTATCTGTGTAGTGAGCTTCATCGCCAGGGTTACGCCATAAGCCTTGGTGCTTAGCATAGTCCTCAATAAGCTTAAGCTGCTCCTCATCACGGTTAGTTAAACGTAGATAGTTAATAGTTTCGTCGTCAATCGGGAAAATACCGCAAGTTGCACCATACTCAGGCGCCATATTGGCGATTGTCGCGCGGTCAGCAAGTGGTAAATCAGCAAGACCATCACCATAAAATTCAACAAACTTTCCAACCACACCATGTTTACGCAGCATTTCTGTCACGGTTAGCACAAGGTCGGTTGCAGTTGTACCTTCAGGCAGGCGACCATTGAGCTTAAAGCCAATAACTTGAGGAATAAGTAAGCTGATTGGTTGGCCAAGCATTGCGGCTTCGGCTTCGATACCACCTACGCCCCAACCAAGTACCCCGAGACCATTGATCATAGTAGTATGTGAGTCAGTACCAACGAGGGTATCTGGGTAAGCGAGTGATTTACCGTTTTTACTATCGTTAAATACCACGCGGGCTAAATATTCTAAATTAACTTGGTGAACGATACCGGTTGCTGGTGGCACAACTTTTAGGTTATCAAAAGCGGTTTGGCCCCAACGTAAAAATTCGTAACGTTCTTTGTTGCGCTCATATTCAAGCTTCGCATTTAGATCAAATGAGCCATCTTCACCGTAGCCATCGACTTGCACTGAGTGGTCAATAACCAGCTCAGCAGGTGACAGTGGATTTATCTTTGCAGGATCACCACCGAGTTTTTCCATGGCATCGCGCATCGCCGCTAAGTCAACAATTGCAGGAACCCCTGTGAAGTCTTGCATTACTACGCGTGCAGGTGTAAAGGCAACTTCAGCAGATGGTTTAGCTTGTGGGTCCCAGTTGAGTAAGGCTTCAATGTCTTGCTTTTTAATGTTGACGCCATCTTCATTGCGCAACAGGTTTTCGAGTAATATTTTTAACGAAAATGGTAGACGTTTGGCTTTGTCGCCTAAACCTTGTAAAGAGTGAATATGGTATTGTTCACCATTAATTGTAAGCTGTTTTTGGGTATCAAAACTATTATTCATTATTTGCCCCTGTGGTTTGAGCAAGCAAAGCTCGCTTTTGTGTTTCCTTTTGAAATAGACACATTGCTATTGCAAACTTAATACCAGCTGGTAAATTTTTCTGCTGATGAAAAAATATGCTACTTAAATATAGTTGATGCCTATGTGATTTATTTCAAGTGTAAAGGGCAGATTAAAGTGTAGATATTTAAGATAGTTCTCATGAATAAGTGTGTCAATTAAGCCAGCTTTCTTGCTTACCTTTATTACTAATCAAAAGTAAGACTAAGCCAATCACAATAACGCAAAATGGCATTGCCAGTGCACTACTGCCAAACATGGCAAGGCTATCGATCACTACAAAGTTATAATATTGCTGTACTAACACAGCGATAAATGACACTAAAAAAAACTCTCTGGCTAGGGCTTTTCGAACAATTAGCATAATACTGCCAAGGCATGCTGAAAACACCGCTACAGCAAAGGCTGCAGTAGACCAAAGGGGGATGTTGCGGTATGCGTCTTGTTGATTCTCGGGTAGTAAAGCAATCATTTCAGGAGTCATTAACTGTTGCATGATAAACGCAAAAACACCTAACAGATTCCAAACAAGTGCAGCCCAAGCAAGTGGTTTAAGCCAAGCAGGAGGGGTCATAAATCACCTTTTATTGTTGTTATTATCACATTCAATTAAAGGTGATTTATGCTAACTAAGCAAGATTTAGTTAACCAAAAGAGATAGGGCGGCGACCGGTTTTTTCGTCTACTTTTGGTTTTTTAGTGCGTTTACGTTTTGATTTTTTTGGTGCTTCTTCAGAGCTTTGTGGTTGTGCTTTTTGTACTGATTCTGGTGGGCGAGGATTTGGTGTTGCATCTTCGCTTAATGTAAGCTGGAACAACTCACCATCAAAAGCAAGCACGTCACCACTGTATAATTTTTTCCGCTTTATTGTACAAATTTCATAGTTAACCCCAACATAACCTTCACCAATTAAGGCTTTTGCTTGGCCACCTGTTTCGACTAGGTCGAGCACTTTTAGCAAGTTACATAGCTCTATTGGCTCTTCTTCTAGTTCAATTTCGATGAAATCTTCGTTCATGTTGGTCTCTCTTAATTCAATCGCAGCCATTATAAAGCCTAGCACTCAATTGAACCAAGATTAAATTTTCAAGCTCTTCAAGCGGTTAAAATTTACAGCAATAAATAATCTGAGATTTTTACAAACAGTAAAAAAACTGCAGTATTTGCTGGCTACACTGCGCGCGTATGAAATTGGTGTACAAATTGCTAATTGCTTATCCGTTTAATATTTTTAGATTCGTTCTGGAGTAGTAGTAATGGGCGTAAGATCAGCGCTAAGAAAAGAGTTAATGGGATTACAAGATTCATCATTGCTAGCGGCAGATGATGTGCGAGCTTTGCTAACTCAAGCTATAAAGTCGCAGCCTGAAAAGTCAGAACAGGGATTTGCATTAATTTCTCGCTTTAATGATAACCATAGCCAATTGACTTCAGGTGAAGCAAATAAAGAAAAAATGCTTCAGCATCAAACTCACCGCTTATTTAAAGATATTCTCTACACTCGGCAAAGTGTTAATAATTGGCTGAAAAAGCACCTGAATTAATTGATTTATTGTTTTTCTCACTTTAGACTACGTTTGTAATCTAAAGTGAGAAAGAAAATGAAGAGGATAATTTCAGCAGCTATATTTTTAATTTTGGCAGGTTGTCAGCAACCAACAGTCTACGTATACACAGAAAATCTTGATCAACAACAGTTGCACACATTAGAGCAAGCTTTAAATAAGCAAAGCTTACCCTACGAATACACTAAGCTCCCTATTCCAAGAGACTTTGCTGATGCAACCTTAATGTTATCGAGCGATAAAATTCTCACTCATGAAACCGAACAACTTGCAGAAATTATGCAAGGGCTGGGTTATCAAGCTGAAATTAAGTACACCACAGAGGCTAATCACTTTTACAATCAAGGCAATATAGGCTTTTACTTACGAGCAAAAAATGACTCAACTAGTTTCACTATGCCGGCTCGAGTAATAACAACGGGTTGCGTTGAGGATGAGTTTAACGGCCTTGCGGTCAAATTTAGTGATAAACAGGCCGAGTTTAACCTAGCGAGTGGTAGGCGAGTCTCATTGGACTGGGATTACTTATACGGCTATTTAGTCATTTATTATAAAAACTATTCGCAAAGTTACAGCCATTTAACGCCAGAAGTGAGTACCCCATTTGGTATGAAGCCATCTGACACCTACCGTTACACAGCACGTGTAAATAAACCAGGGTGGCTTAATTGTTCATTGCAAGTTGTGTATATGGATTAGCTACGTGATTCGAGATAATTACTCAATTTCACAATTCGCTCACTCATGCCTTCGATTATGCGATCTTTAATTTTCTCGCGGATCACATTGGGCAAGCGGGTGAGTGCTTCGGGGGCGATAGCTAATAAAATAGTATCCACTCTAGCACGGGCGCTTGTGCTATGTTCCCGATTGTTAATAAAAGCACCTTCACCGATAAATTCACCTGGGTCAATAATCCCAAGCTCATGTAAATGACTTTGCTTGAACACCATCAGTGAACCACTTAGAACAATATACAAACGCTTGTCATTGTCGTACTGCTTGAAAACAGCACGGCCTTGTTTAACCAAATATAAATGACTGAATGACTCTAATAACACTTGTCGTTCACTAAGAGTAAACTCTCTAAAGAACGACAATCTGTTAATTATTTCCATTTGTTTAATGAGTGGTATGTGTTCGATTAACTTCATTGATTCACATTGTTATGGCAATAAATTAGCTAATATTGCGCTCTTTTAACTTACGGGTCAATGTATTGCGGCCCCAACCAATTTTCACCGCGGCGTCTTGCTTGTGCCCCGCACAATTGGCTAATGCTGTTTTAATCAAGCGAGTTTCTAGCTGTGCTTGTATAGCCGGCCAGATATTTTCTTTACCTTGTTTAAGCTCAAGGTTGAGCCACTGCTGAAATGCATCCAGCCAATCACCTTCCTGTTCCACTGGAGCTGCGGCAACTATTTCGGGCGGTAAATCTTGTTCGCTGATAAGCTCACCCGGAGCCATTACTGTTAACCAGCGACAGGTGTTTTCTAGTTGGCGCACGTTACCTGGCCAATTGAATAAGCGTAGTTGCTCTGTGGCTTTAGGGCTTAGTATTTTGCTTTCAACTTGAAGCTCTTTGGCACTTTTATGTAAAAAGTGCTGTGCTAATCGTTCAATGTCTTCGGTACGTTCGCGTAGCGCTGGTAAGCGTAAACGCACAACGTTAAGACGATGAAACAAGTCATCACGAAACTTGCCTTGTTTAACTAAATCTTCGAGATTTTGGTGTGTTGCAGCGATAATACGCACATCTACTTTAATGCTTTGATGGCCACCAACTCGGTAAAATTCACCATCGGCTAATACACGTAACAAACGCGTTTGTACATCAAGTGGCATGTCACCAATTTCATCTAAAAATAAGGTACCACCATTGGCTTGTTCAAAACGACCTTTACGAATACTGTCGGCCCCTGTAAACGCGCCTTTTTCATGGCCAAACAATTCTGATTCTACTAACTCTTTTGGAATGGCAGCCATATTTAAAGCGATAAATTGGTTTTCTTTACGCGGACTATGATTGTGTAGGGCACTGGCAACAAGCTCTTTACCTGTTCCTGATTCACCATTAATTAGCACGCTCATACTTGATGCTGATAATTTACCAATCGCGCGAAACACCTCTTGCATCGCAGGCGCTTCGCCTATGATATGGGCATTCGTTTGTGGTGCTTGCTTACGCTTGGTTTTTTTTGTTGAATTAGCACGACAGGCGCTCTCTACCAGCGCAACTGCTTCATCTAGATCAAATGGTTTTGCAAGGTATTCAAATGCGCCTTTTTGGAATGCATTTACCGCTGAGTCTAAGTCTGAGTGTGCAGTCATAATGATGACTGGCAACCCAGGGTTTTGTTCGGCAATTGTTTCAAGTAATGCCATACCATCCATACCAGGCATTCTTACATCTGAGACTAGAACGGTAGGCTGACTAAACTTGAGTGCGTTAAGCACATCTTGTGCATTTGCATAACTTTCTGTTTCAAATCCTGCTCGCGCCAGCGCTTTTTCTAATACAAAGCGTATTGAGGCATCATCATCAACTAACCAAACTGTTTTCATGACTACTCCAAAAAACCATTAATCCGTAAAAGGCAAATAGATATTAAATTCTGTATGGCCTGGCCAACTATCGCAGTCAATGTGTCCACCGTGTTGATCAACCAAAGTCTGTGCAATGGATAACCCAAGTCCTGAACCATTTTCTTTGTTAGTGATCATTGGATAAAACAAGGTTTCTCTTAAACTCTTATCTATCCCTGGACCATTATCTGAAATCTGGATCAGCAAGGTTTTCTTCGGTGCTTTACCAGGACGTCTATGTTGATGGTTAATACGGGTTTTTATTCTAATTTCGCCACCATCAACCAGAGCCTGCTGTGCATTGCGAATAATGTTAAGTACCACTTGTTGAATTTTACTTTGGTCAATGTACACACTCGGTATACTTGGATCATAGTCTTTCACTAAAGTGATATTAGCGCTGTTATCTAACATGCTAAGCTTAATCACTGACTCAAGAGCTTGGTGAATATTGCCATATGATTTATGTGGCAATTGGTTTGGACCAAGTAAACGGTCTACGAGCTCTCGTAATCGGTCAGCTTGCTCAATGATAAGCTCTGCACATTGATCACGCTCTTGCTGATCAACCTCGTACTGCAATAATTGCGCCGCTCCGCGTATTCCACCCAAAGGATTTTTAATTTCGTGTGCTAAACCACGAATTAAATTGCGTGCGGCTTGATATTGGTGCATTTGATTTGATGCTTGATCGTGGCGAATTTCATCATCCATTTGTCGGCACTCAAACAAAATATAATTTTCATTATTGCTGTTTATTCGGCGGGTGCTAATGGTTAGCTTAGCATGGCGAGAATCGACGAACACCACGTCAGCTCTATGCTGGTGGCAGTCAACGCCATCAAACAACGAGTACTGAGCAATACGTTTTAGGTCAATGGAGTGGTAGTTAAATAAGTTATCGAATGGCTGATTAATTATACGCTTTGGACCTAAGCCTAATAGCTCACTAGCACTATCATTTGCATAAACCAGTTTAAAATCATTATCGAGCAAAATAACGGCTGTACTTAAATTTTTCCAAATACTTTCGAGTAGTTCAGAATTAAAATGTGTATCACTGAGCATGTTTGCACCATTTTAGTGCGTTGCAATTAACAGCAGCTTAGCACAATCCATTTACTTTGCATGATACCGACTCGAAAAAATTAGTTTCAATTAAGTATCGATGCTCTGTGCATGTAGAAAGTGCTAACAGGGCTAACCGAAACGACTTTATTATTCGCATCTATAAGTTTTGCTTGTAATGTGTGTTCGCCTCGGTCGACATTTCGCAATGCAAAGGTCGTGCTATTACTCGATTTTCCGTGAGGTGTGCCATCAACTATCAGCTGTACTTTGAAGCCTGTTGCAAAACGCGGACTCACTCGTGCTGTGACGTATACTGAGCCTGTATTCTCTCGAACGGTTGCCTCATTTTCTGGTGAGGAAATCGTTATTTTAAAATTGACAGGTGTCGCACTAGCGGGGTTATCGAGTATGCTGGTGTCGGTTGTAGGCATGGTAAGGTTTTGAGTATTGAGCTTTACTTCTTTAGCCCCAGGGCGAGGTGAGTCTGAGAACACTAAAACACCATTCTCATCTTTCCACGAGTAAATTTTTTTTACTTCACTTTGTGCGTAATTGCATACTGTAAAAAGGAGTAATACTAATAAAATCGTGTTTTTCACTCTGTGACCCTAGGTTATCTAATCTAACTAAAACTTTAGAGTAGAATTGGCCAAATTACCATCAAAAAAGCCCGCAAAGCGGGCTTGAGAACACACATTTATTATCAATCTGATAATTCTGATACGGCGTTAAATTAAACGCTGTAGTACATTTCGAACTCAACTGGGTGAGTTGTCATGTTAAGCTTTTCAACTTCTTTGCCCTTAAGTGCAATGTAAGCATCGATAAGGTCATCAGTGAATACGCCGCCAGCTTTTAAGAACTCACGGTCAGCATCTAATGAATCTAATGCTTCTTGCAGTGAAGATGCAACTTGTGGGATCTCTGCAGCTTCTTCAGCTGGAAGATCGTATAAGTCTTTATCCATTGCATCACCAGGGTGGATCTTGTTTTTGATACCGTCAAGGCCAGCCATAAGCATTGCAGAGAACGCTAAGTATGGGTTAGCTGTTGGATCAGGGAAACGTACTTCGATACGACGTGCTTTAGCAGACGGTACCACTGGGATACGGATTGAAGCAGAACGGTTACGTGCAGAGTATGCAAGCATTACTGGTGCTTCGAAGCCCGGAACTAGACGCTTGTATGAGTTAGTTGACGCGTTAGCGAATGCGTTGATTGCTTTAGCGTGCTTGATGATACCACCGATGTAGTAAAGTGCTTCTTCAGATAGACCAGCGTATTTGTCACCAGCGAAGATGTTTACGCCATCTTTACCTAGAGATTGGTGACAGTGCATACCAGAACCGTTATCACCTACGATTGGCTTAGGCATGAATGTCGCTGTTTTTCCGTATAAGTGAGCCATGTTATGGATAACATATTTCATCTCTTGGATTTCGTCAGCTTTTAATACCATTGTATTGAAGCGAGTTGCGATCTCATTTTGACCTGCAGTTGCTACTTCGTGGTGGTGAGCTTCTACTACTTGACCTAGCTCTTCAAGAACTAAACAAGTTGCTGAACGCCAGTCATGTGATGAATCAACAGGTGAACACGGGAAGTAACCGCCTTTAACACCTGGACGGTGACCCATGTTGCCACCTTCGTAATCTTTATCTGAGTTCCAAGCAGCTTCTACAGAATCGATTTTGTACATAGAACCAGACATGTCTGATTTGTATTTAACGTCATCAAAAAGGAAGAATTCTGGCTCTGGACCAAATAATACAGTATCAGCGATACCTGTAGAACGCATGTACTCTTCAGCGCGTTTTGCAACTGAACGTGGGTCACGCTCGTAACCTTGAAGTGTTGAAGGCTCAACTACGTCACAACGGATGATTAGTGTAGCTTCTTCAGAAAACGGGTCCATTTTAGCAGACTCAGGAACAGGCATAAGCACCATATCTGATTCGTTGATGCCTTTCCAACCTGCAATTGAAGAACCGTCAAACATTTTGCCGTCTTCGAAGAAATCTTCATCAATTTGGTGATGAGGAATAGAAACATGCTGTTCTTTACCTTTGGTATCAGTAAAGCGTAAATCAATGAACTTAACGTCATTTTCTTTGATAAAATCTAAAACCGATTGTGACATGTGTCCTCCAATTGTTGGGTTTTATTTTTGCTGCATTATTGCTTTTGCTCTATGTAAGCTGGTTTCATGCCATTTTTTTAAGGTGTTGTTAAGGCTGACAAAAAAGAAACCGCTTGTTGTTATGTTAACTTTTTATGCACTGTTTTGGTGCGGAAAAAGATCATTTTGGTGCGTAAAAAGAATGACGACGATTTGCACAATTACTGAGCGTGCCAATTTATCGGTTCTAAATACGATTAAGTGCCAAAATATGGTTTAAAAAATGCAATTTTGCCAGTTTTATGCTTATAAAAATTATTATTTTCATAAATTTGTCATTTATAAAACAGATACTTATAAAATGCCTGAAGAAAGTTTTGAAAATTGTATTGGATAAACTTTCATCCATGCCATTATTAAGGGATAATATGCGCCCTTTTAAATCCTATGCTGGGACATCTGGTGAAAATGCCGGTGAGTGCGTAGATCTTGCAGGATCAATGAGATTCAATTTCTCTGAGAAAAAATATGAGCATCGAAAAGTTAAGAAATATAGCGATTATCGCCCACGTTGACCACGGTAAAACAACTTTGGTTGATAAACTGCTTGAGCAATCAGGCACATTAGAAACGCGCGGCGGTAATGAAGAGCGCGTAATGGACTCAAACGACATTGAGAAAGAGCGTGGTATTACCATTTTAGCTAAAAACACAGCTATCTCTTGGAATGACTACCATATCAATATCGTAGACACCCCAGGACACGCCGACTTCGGTGGTGAAGTAGAGCGCGTACTTTCGATGGCTGACTCAGTATTACTACTTGTTGATGCTCAAGAAGGTCCAATGCCACAAACGCGTTTCGTAACGCAAAAAGCATTCGCACAAGGTTTAACACCGATCGTTGTTATCAACAAAATCGACAAGCCAGGTGCACGTCCTGACTGGGTTATGGACCAAGTATTCGACTTATTCGATAACTTAGGTGCAACTGACGAACAGTTAGACTTTAAAGTAATCTATGCATCAGCTATCAATGGCTGGGCTACATTAGATTTAGACGAGCCATCAGATAACATGGAACCAATGTTCCAGATGATCGTTGATGAAGTATCTCCACCGGATGCAGATCCTGAAGGTGCTTTCCAAATGCAAATTTCTCAGCTTGACTACAACTCATACATCGGTGTTATCGGTGTTGGTCGTATCAAGCGTGGTACTGTTCGTCCTAACCAACAGGTTACTGTTGTAAGCGCAGACGGTACTAAGCGTAACGGTAAAGTTGGCCAAGTAATGAGCTACTTAGGTCTTGAGCGTCATGAAGCAGAATCTGCAGGCGCTGGTGACATCATTGCTATCACGGGTCTTGGTGAGCTGAAAATCTCAGACACTATCTGTGATGTAAATACCGTTGAAGCATTACCACCGCTTAGCGTTGATGAGCCTACAGTAACAATGACGTTCTCTGTAAACACTTCACCATTCGCTGGTAAAGAAGGTAAATTCGTAACGTCACGTAACATCCTAGAGCGTTTACAAGCAGAGCTTGTACATAACGTAGCACTACGTGTTGAAGAAACTGACAACCCAGATAGCTTCCGTGTTTCTGGTCGTGGTGAGTTACACTTAGGTATCTTAATCGAGAACATGCGTCGTGAAGGCTACGAGCTTGCGGTTTCTCGTCCACAAGTAATCCTTCGTGAAGTTGATGGTCAAAAAGAAGAGCCATACGAAACACTTACAATTGACTGTCAAGAAGAGCACCAAGGTTCTATCATGGAACAAATTGGTCTTCGTAAGGGTGAACTAACAGACATGTCTCCAGATGGTAAAGGCCGTGTACGTATGGACTTTATGATCCCAAGCCGTGGCTTAATTGGTTTCCAAACTGAATTCATGACATTAACGTCTGGTTCTGGTCTTCTTTACCACACATTCGATCACTACGGCCCACATAAAGGCGGTACTATCGGCGCGCGTAAGAATGGTGTAATGATTGCTAACGCAACAGGTAAAGCACTTACTAACGCATTATTCAACCTACAAGACCGTGGTAAGTTATTCATCGGTCACGGTGTTGAAGTTTACGAAGGTATGGTTATCGGTATCCACAGCCGCGATAACGACCTAACAGTAAACGCACTTAAAGGTAAGCAACTTACTAACGTTCGTGCATCTGGTACAGATGAAGCACAAACGTTAACACCACCACTTAACTATACGCTTGAACAAGCGATTGAATTCATCGATGATGATGAGTTAGTGGAAGTGACACCTCAGAGCATCCGTATTCGTAAACGTCACTTAACTGAAAGTGAGCGTAAACGTGCGAGCCGTCAAGCTAAAGACTAATAAGGTCTTTTAGTTTCACAAAATTAGAACCGCCGTATTGAAAGATACGGCGGTTTTTTTTAGTGGTTAGCCAAGTAGGTTGAGCGCAGCGATACCCAACTTTATTCATGTAAAATTTTAAACTTAACTGCACTTTTTTTGCTAAACCCCCCATCTGTACTATCTTTTCTAAATCGACCTTGCAGGAGAGTGAGATGTACTTAGTTAGACTTATTTATACAAGTGAAATTAGCGATGGGTTTGGGCCTGGGGATATTGAAAATATTCTTGAGAAAGCCAAACAAAACAATAGCAAAATGAATGTTACAGGTTTGCTTTGTTTTAATACTACTCACTTTTTACAGTGCTTGGAAGGCTCTAGAAGTGCGGTAAATGCAACTTATCACCGTATTTTGAATGATACGCGGCATAAAAATATTATTATGCTAAATTATTGTGAGATTTTTGAAAGAGAGTTTGAGAACTGGTCTATGGGCTACATTCCTTACTCTAGACTCGTTACTCCGATTACCCTCAAATATTCTGGTACGAGTGAGTTTAACCCGCTCGCTATGTCTGCAGGTAGTGCACACAAACTAATGTTGGCGCTCAGGGATTTACTGCTTAAAAGTTAGCTTAATACCAATTCGCTCAATTAAGCGAATTGGTATACTAGAACAAGCAGCATTATAGTGAAACTTGCTCACCTTCATTAAGAATGTACAAAGGGAGCTTGCTAGCCATTCTTGCTTTCATTGTTAGTAATCTTAGTAGTGCCGAATGGCTTGAATGGTCGCCCATTTGCCAGCTTGAGTTACCATAACCCCAAGGGATCATCACTTTACAGCCAAGCTCCTCAGCTGCGTTAATAGCATCTTCAGGTGTAGTATGAACATAGCGATACCACTTACCATCTTCTTCATGGTAATAAGAAGCTATCGGCATAAGACATACATCAATCTCGCCGTATTTCTGCTTAATATCCTGAAAATGTTGTGAGTAACCGGTATCGCCAGCAAAAAATAATGTTTTACCATTTTGTTCTAGTAACCAGCCATTCCAGAGATCTTTGTTGTGATCTTCATAAATGAATGGGACTAGAGTTCGGCTACTAAAATGGTGTGCTGGCACCGCATTAATAGTTAAGTCATTAATTTGTGTACTCGCGTACCACGCCATTTCTGAAATATTAAAGCCACCAGTCGGAAAGTTATCTGCAAATCCTAATGGCACTAAATAACGCGGCGAATTGCCAATTTCTTCTATATTGGCTTTGTTAAAATGATCATAGTGAATATGTGAATATATCACAGCATCTAAGCCATCAAGTTCTGCTTGTGTTGGCCAAAAACCTGGTTTGCGATAGATACCTCCAGCTAGCTTAAAGGCCAAGTCTACAGGCGAATCAAATTGCTCTTTGACTGGGTCAAATAATAGCTGCTCACCATTGGGTGATTGAATATAAAAGCCTGCATGACCTAACCAGCGAACTGTAAACCCTGAGTTTATTTCAGGTACGCTTTGTTCTGCTTGATATTGGCATTGTGAGTTGCTGTCGTCACATATAAGTAGCTCTGATGGTTCATAGCAATTGTCAGTGCAGGTTGTTGGGTATTCTTTATCACCAGGATATAGGTTATGAAAGCGACCTTCGTAGTCACCTTCAGTTTTTAACGGAGTAATAGTGCCTTCACCGGCAATAACATTGACAGTATTAGGGCTGCTACAAGCAGTTAAGAGTGCAGCTGCAATGAGTGCTGAGAGTGTTTTTAAGTGCATACTATGTTTACTTTTTATTCTTTGCCGTGAGTTTAGCAAAATAAAATTTAAGATAAATCATTAAAAAGTAACAAGAGATTACACAAAAAAGCCTACGTTTAAGTAGGCTTTGTAAAAACTCGTTTGCGCTAATTAACCAGCTTTATTCATTTGCTCAATGAACTTATTAGAGTCTTCAATTGATTTGTTCATGTCGTCCATTAACACTTTTATATCGCGTTTAAGATTCGTAAATTCACCCTTGATAGCTGTAACAGCCTGCGCGTTGAGGTTGTGCTTTAAATACAGGACGTTGTCATGCAGTGATGATAATACCGGCTCCATTTTGCTTTCTGCGCTGCGCATTGAGCGAAGTAGTTGATCAAATTGGCGCTTAGTTGCATTGAGCTTTTTGCTGCTTTCACGTTTTAGTGAGGCGCTTTTGTATTGCTCTAGCTCATCAGCCCATTCTTCAAATAGTGCCTCAGCGACATCTTCAACTTTATTGATATTATTTGTTACGTCATTTGCAGCCGCTAGGCTTGATTCATAATCATCATTTAGTTGCTTATATGCATCCTCAAGTTCACCGCCATTGAAATTGATTAATGTGGTTAATCTATCTAGGGCTGATTGAAATTCTTCTTGGGATTCTTGTTGTGATTCTTTTGTTTCTTCTACGCGGTCGACTAAAATGTCGCGTTTGTGCACTCCTACAGATTCCATAGCAGAGTAATAAGCTGACTGACAGCCTGATAATGCCATGGTTACTGCAAATAGTGGTGCACTTAAAAGTATCAGTTTTTTCATTGAGAATCCTTTTTAGGTACCTGTCATTTCAAATTATGTGGTGGATTGCTATGATTATCAAAACATTTTAGCAGAAATTAGATTCTATGGATGAGAAGCTCACTCGTTATAAGCTGCAAATAAGCATTTTCTTAAAGCAACAACCTACTTGGTGGATGCAGTATCTCAATCGTTGTATTGACGATCAAATTACTGTTAATGCAGGTTATTTGGCTTATGTAACCTTGTTATCAATCGTGCCATTAGTGGCGGTTGGTGTCGCTATTTTTTCTGCTTTTCCTGGATTTGAAAGCACCTTGGTAACCATAGAAAATTTCTTATTTACTAATCTTGTGCCGACTTCTTCTGATGTTATTAAAGAGCATATCAGCGCCTTTGCCGGTAATGCTAATAAAATGACTGCGGTCGGTGTGGGATTTTTAGCATCAGTGTCCTTGTTACTCATTCGCAATGTCGATGCCACATTGAACCGAATTTGGCGTATTAAGAAAAAACGCCCCATGATGATTTCGTTTGCCGTTTATTGGATGGTGCTTAGCTTAGGTCCAGTATTACTCGGCGCGAGTATTGGTGTTACCTCATACATTGTGTCTTTAGTATCATTCGCTGATCAAGGTATTCCTGGATTCAGCGGCTTTTTATTGAAACTATTACCTTACATAATTTCCATGATTGGCTTCATTATGCTCTATACTTTAGTGCCTAACACACGAGTTCCATTTAGAGCGGCAATTCCAGGAGCATTGTTTGCAGCTATGTTGTTTGAGCTGACAAAAAAAGGCTTTGCTCTGTATATCAGTCACTTCCCATCTTATGAAGTTATTTATGGGGCGTTGGCGACGATACCTATACTATTTGTTTGGGTCTATCTGTCTTGGATTGTCGTATTACTCGGTGCAGAGTTTACGGTATGTATCAGTCCTGAAGATATTGAGGATACACCTGATATAGACGTTTAATAGCGACTGCACCTAAGGAGAGCGAGGTGCAGTTACATCCACATTATGTTGCCAACCGTGATTACCATTTGAGTGTTGGCGATGGCCATCAAATCCATGTGCAAGAATATGGTGCGTCTACAGGGATTGCTGTGGTGTTATGTCATGGCGGGCCCGGAGCGGGGCTGTGCCCTGAAAATTGCCGCTTTTTTGATTTAGAACGTTATCGAGTGATCATGTTCAGCCAGCGCGGTTGTGGTCATTCAACCCCCCATGATATCAACACAAACACCACATTAGATTTAGTCGCTGATCTCGAGTTTTTACGCCAGCAACTCGGCATTGAAAAATGGCTGGTGTGCGGCGAATCGTGGGGAGCAACTCTTGCACTTGTGTATGCAATAAAACATCGGGAGCACATCGCAGGACTTATTTTACGGGCTAGTTTTTTAGCCTGTAACAGTGACTTTGAATGGCTTTACACAACTAAAGGCGCGGGCGCGCATTTTTACCCAGAATGCTTTAAAGAGTTTGCTCATGATTTTACCGATTGGCATGCCTTACTCGACTTTTATCAGCAACAACTAAATAGTAGCGATCAAATTAAAGCCAGCAAATTCGCCAAACTATGGTGCCATTGGGAGCAGGTGTTATGTCATGGTGAGCCATTAAATAATTGGAGTTTGCAAGAGCCCCATGTAGGCTTAAATCAAGCAAGATTAATGGTGCATTATTTTCGTAATCTTTGTTTTATTGAAGAGGGTTACATCGCAGAAAATGCGCATGTATTGACTCATTTACCCATTTGGTTTATTCATGGCCGGGCCGATTTGATCTGTCGATATAGTGCCGTACAGCAGCTTGCTGAACAGTTAAATGCACAATTATTGATATTAGATGGTATTGGGCACAGTAGCGATAATCAGGTATATTTGGCAGCAATGCGACGTGCTGCAGATTTAATGTATATCAAGTTATCGAGGGATCAATGCAAGGTTTAATTCAAAGAGTAAAACAGGCAAAAGTAGAAGTGGCGGGCGAAGTCGTCGGTGAAATTTCACAAGGTATTTTGCTGCTATTAGGCGTTGAAAAACAGGATACCGAACAAAGCGCTCAGAAGCTTTTACATAAAGTAAGTAATTACCGAATTTTTACCGATGAACAAGGAAAGATGAATTTAAGTTTGAATGATATCAAGGGTGAACTGTTGGTGGTTTCGCAGTTTACACTAGCCGCAGACACTAAAAAGGGCATGCGTCCGAGCTTTTCAAGTGCTGGTACGCCTGATCAAGCTAATACGCTCTATGAGTATTTTATCGCTGAAGCTAAAAAAGCCGGGTTAACAGTAGCCACAGGGCAATTTGGTGCTGATATGCAAGTAAGCCTATGTAACGATGGTCCCGTTACTTTTAATTTATCTGTGTAACAGACAACTACTTTTTGATCATCACGATATGATTCACATAATTAGGGATCTTTTCGATACTTGGTCGCTTGCCGAATTCGGTGATAAGTAAATGCTCAAGTTGCTTTAACTGCGATGGGTGACTGGATAAAAAGTTAATAAATAATACACCACCTTTAGCCATCGCTGTACGAAGCTTGGCATAAAAAGTATGTTTGTATAAAAACAGTGGGCCATCTACTTCACTGAATAAATCCAATATAATCCAATTGTATTCGTGTCCTTGCTCAAGTATTTGTTGAGCATCGAAACAGCGTAAATTACTTGTGTGATCTCCACCAAAGTAGCGTTTGTAACAATGAATAATATCGGGGTTTTTTTCCACTGAAATAAGCTGGCTATCAGGGTAGGTATGCTGAAGATAGTTACGAATTGCCCCGCCACCTAAGCCTAACTCTAAAATTTTTTTAGGTTCATCAAGTTTCTGCCAGAGCTTCGCAAGATATTGTAAATGAGGGAAAAGAAGCCTGTTAGGCTGACGTTTTTCGATAACAGATTGAAGAGTTTCGTTAATCAATAACCAACGTAGTTGATTGAGTTGCCTAACTTGAATGCTGTAATTGCCTTGCTTGTGCCAGTAAATCAGCTGCCCTAACTGGTGACATTCTTCAATAAAACTATGCTTTATTGCGCCACTGGGTTCAAAAAAATGTTCCATATCTCGGGCCTTTAGCTTTTATGTTTAAAAAGTATGACAATTGTTTCAGCATAGACTAGTCACCATAAAGTGCAATTGTGCATTAGTTTTTACAGCTCTGAATAATAATTTAAGCTGGGTCACCAAAGTATTATTCCAACTTGCAAGAAGATCGCGTATCGTAATTTGCATTCGTCGAGCCACGTTAGAAAAATAACAGACAGTGGCTGTATTTTCACAGGAGTATTTATGTTTAAAGTGACCACACCGCAAAGTAGCGAAGATTGGCAAGCGTATTATTCATTACGTTGGCAGGTTTTAAGAGCACCTTGGGGTGAGCCGCGCGGTTCTGAGCAAGATGACTTAGAGCAAGATGCCGAGCATCGCTTTATTAAAAACAATGATGGCGAAGTATTAGGTGTAGCACGTTTGCATTTTAATAATCATCAACAAGCACAAGTACGCTATATGGCGGTTGCTGAAGGGAATCGTAATCAGCACATTGGTAGTCGTTTACTGCATGAGCTAGAAAAAATAGCGTGGACTCAAGATGCCGATGAGCTCGTGCTTTTTGCCCGTGAACGTGCCTTAGAGTTTTATAAACGTCACGGCTACGAGCTAAAAGAAAAAGCGCACCTTGCCTATGACGATGTACAACACTGGAAAATGGTAAAACAAAAACCGTCTGAGCCGGGCTGGTTCCGTCATCCAAACTGGACACAAGTACTGCAAAATACGTGGCGTGAGTCGATTCCAATCAGTGATGCGATGGGAATTAAAGTTGAAAGCTATACCGATTGGCAATTTACTACTCGTGCTGATTTAGATGCGAACCTAAACCTTCATAACACTATGTTTGCAGGTTCAATTTACAGTCTAGCGACTTTAACTGGCTGGGGTGCTACTTACCTTGCACTGAAAGAAGCAGGACTTGAAGGGAATATCGTATTAGCTGATGCTAACATTAAATACCTTAAACCACTGAATAACGACCCTCGTGGTAGTGTTGAGCTGGCTGGCTGCAAAGGCAAGTTAGCGGATTTAGAAGACAGTGGCAAAGCAAGCTACCATGTACCAGTGAATGTATACGATGGTGATGTGTTAGTTGCTGAATTTGAAGGTCACTTCATCGTTAAAAAATAACGCATATTCAGAGCGAGCTAACTAAAGCTCGCTCTTTATTGCAGTTAAAGTAAGTCAGTTAATACTGCAGTTAAAGCAAGTCAGTTAACAGAATACCCACACCAAAACGTTCAATATCGGCGTTGTAATCAATTAAGCTCTCGCCATAACCATTAAAGTATTGTGCGTAACCACGTAATCGGCCCCATAGAGGGAAAGACCAATCTAATTGGATTGCACCACGGTTATCTGAATTTAAGTTATTACGGGTCATAAAGCTAAATTCATGCTCGTTATAACGGTATGCACCTGAGAATTCAAAGTAACCCATGTATTTGTAAATATCAGGGTTATCATCGCCACGCGCTTCTAATTCATCGTCTTTTTTATCTTCCGGAATTCGGTACCAAGGCTTAAAGCTAAATACAAAGCCGTCTTTTTCCCACAAGAAATCGGCATAGATACGGTTCCATGAACGTGAATTTGGTTGGCTGCGACCATTAGATTGATGTGATGCACCAATTGCAATTGCCATTTCATCGCCCCAAAGCACATGCTCAGGATCAAGGTAGTTCACCCAGAAGATCTCTGGTTCGTAGTTTGTTTCACGAAACGGTGATGAAATATCTTTGTTATAAAACTGCCAAAACGATTGCATGGTAAACGCAAAGAATACGCCCTGATCTTTATCTGAGAAGCCTTCGAAAATAGGTACTTTAATTGATAGTTGATATTTCACTTCAAGGTTATCAAGTGGTTCACCATCAGTTTGCTCAGCAAGATCTTTTAAACCATCAAATGGACGCTCATTCGGATTAGATACATATGAAAGTGGTAAAATGTAGTTACGCTTATGAGGAGTGATCACATTACGGTTTTTCTTGCTCACTTCTTCACGGGCTTTACGTTTGTCTAAAGCGGTAAGCTTTTTACTCTCGTCTAAGTCAGAGCATTTTTTACGAAGTTCTTCGAGTGTTTGTTTGCCGTCACCGCCAATGGCTTCGTTCAAAATACACTGCTTTACGAGTTCTAGCGCGTCATCTTGTTCATTGGTTTGTGGTTGTTCAGTTTGAGCAAATACAGGTACAGAAAATAAGCCAGCAGCTGCCAGCCAAATGCGCCATCCCATTGCAGTTCCCTTTTGAATAGACTTATAAGTAAGAATAATTATAACGATTTTTACATAAGTAACCGTGAACTTATACTGAATTGTTGATATTTTAGGTAAATAGAGAGCCCCAAGCTAAGCTTGGAGCCCTGCTGTGACGGCCTAAGGGCATAAGCCGTCGACTCTCACGCAATGAGAAGGGGTGAGCTTATAGCTCAAATACGTTGGTAAAAAACTTATAAAGTTCGGTGCCTTGATTCACGCTTGCTGAGGCAAAATGCAAAATAGCGATGGCGTCTTTATCAAAACTCAATGTTTGTAGTGGCTGCTCAGAAAGGTAGCGCTCCATTCGTAAAATATGAGCAATTGGTTCGCCTGCTTTAATATGGCCACCGAGTGGTGCAAGGTATTCTACCATGCCACCCATAGGTGCGTAGTAAGCTACATAATCTTCAAGCATACATGCATAGCGTGTCATCGCTTTTGGTTGATATGCGGCATCAACCAATACCTCTTTATAATTTAGGTAACTTAAAATGCTATTGGCGTCTTCAAGGGCTGCACTTAAATCGATTTTTTCTTGGCTACCAAGTTCAACGGTAAATGCTTCGACTTGAACTGCAAATTCACGGCCTTGTTTGGCAAGCTCTTCAGATAACGACCACCACGGGCAGAAACTCGCTTCATCCATTGCGCCATCAAAATCACTTGGGATCAATAACACATGCTCAATATTAAAATAGCTCGCGCTGGCTTTGGCGTATTGGGGGCAGTATAAGTGCTTACTTGAGATAGGCCCGGTGTGAAGATCTAAAACAATATCAGCCTGATGGGCAAGCTTTTGCAAGTTAAGTGCAATGCGCTTACCCGTTGTTAAGCTGTAATCAGGGCCCGTTAATTGGCTGTCGATGTCAGCAACGAGTGCCTGTTTAAACGCAGCTTTAAGGGTCGCATCATCACTGTCTTTGTGCAGTTCAGCAATTTGTGATGGTAATGCTTTATTAAAGCGGTACATGCGGTTCCAGTTGGTGCCAGTAATTGGATCGAAGCGACCTAGAGTAAACTCACCTGACTTTTGATTACAACCAATTGGGTTGGCATAAGGCACTAGGGTAATATCGCCACGCAGCTTGAGTGATTTTAGCTGCTCAAGCAATTGATAAATTACAGCGTTACCTTGTACTTCAGCACCGTGCATATTAGCTTGTATATACACGTTTGGCCCTGTGCCATCGCCTTTTAAACGATACACAGGAATTGTCAGTGGTAGGCCGTTGGCAATTTCGCCAACCACAATATTCTCTTGGCTGATTAATTCTTTACTCATGGTGATTACCTTAAATAATAGCTGGCATCTTCAGCGCTACGAATGCACTCAATATTGCCTTGTTCAAGGATGTATTCAGCCGCTAATTCGTGGCATAAAAAGTACGGCATGCTTTCGGTAAAGCCGTATGCACCACATTGGCTGAATACCAACCAGTCTTGCTCATTTAAATCGCTCGCTAATTGGTGCTCACCTAAGCAATCAAGGGCGGTGCAAAGAGGGCCGTATAAAGTCATTGCCGCAGGCTCAGCCGTTGACTCGCGTAGTAATGCCGCAGGAAAATCTTGGCTTGTCACAGCAGGGCGAAGTAAATGGTTAATACCGCCTGATAAAATCACCTGCTGTTGATTGTAATTTTCTTTGCGTTCAACAACCGGTGTGGCGTAATGGCCGCATTCGCCCACCGCATAGCGGCCAAGTTCCATCCAAAGCTCTTTGACACCGGCATCTGCTTTAATACCCGCCAGAGTCTCGATAAGTGCAGACCAATCGAGTCGGTTAGCATCTTGAGTATAAGGAATGCCTAAGCCACCCCCTAAATCGAGAATATTAAGGTTAATATTTAATGCACTTGCTAGTTGTTGTAATGGCGCAATCATCGCACGCCATAGCTCGGCGAGTTTGTCAGTGCTCAGCATATTGCCCCATTGGAAAATATGCAGGCCATCAAAGTTAAGAGCAGGGTAATCACTTACTGTGAGCGCTTGCCACTCATCACAGCCCAAACCAAAAGGAGTAAGGCTATCGCCGCCAAGTGGGTTCTTTTCGCTGTCTGGCCAACGAAGTTGTACACGCAACAGAACTTGCAGCTGACAATTTGCTTTTGTTGCTTGCTCATTTAACCAGCGAACTTGGTTTATGCTCTCGGCCACGAAGGTACGTACGCCGCGAGCAATAAAATGTGAAATTTGTGCAGGGCTCTTTGCAGGCCCTGTGTTGAGCACGCGCTCGCTATCGATGCCTTGGGCAAGTACTTGCTCAAGTTCACCTTTACTCGCAACATCAAAATTAAACCCTGCGCTGTCTAAACATTGAATAATGCGAGACAGCGGGTTGGCCTTAACGGCATACCAAAGTTTCACATCGGTTTGCGCAGTTAATTGATTTAAATGTGCAGTTAATTTATCTAAATCATAGATAAAAAATGGCGTATCAAGATGTGTTGAAACTTGTTCAACCGCTTGCTTGATGGGCGTGCTCAAAAAGCTCATTAACGTAAAACCTCTTCTAACAATAATGATGCATCGCTTTGTTCGTCACGGTATTTCACGATCAATGCACAAGACATGCTTAAACCTTGCTCGCGAGCCCATGCATTTGAAGCAGGGCGAGAACCTGGGATTACAATCGCGTTTTCTGGAATTGCTTCACCTTTGTTTAGCTGGCGCTCATTAACACAATCGTAGACAGGGATGGTTGCAGATAAGCGCACACCCGGCGCAAGTACAGCACCTTTTTTCACAACCACACCTTCAACAATAACGCAGCCTGCACCGATGAAAGCGTCATCTTCAATAACCACAGGGCTGGCACCAATTGGCTCAAGCACGCCACCTAACTGTACTGCTGCACTTAAGTGAACATTTTTACCTACTTGTGCGCATGAACCCACTAATGCGTGACTGTCGACCATCGTGCCTTCGTCGATGAATGCGCCAATATTTACATACGCTGGTGGCATGATAATCGTGCCTTTAGCAACGTGTGCGCCACGACGAACACTGCTACCACCTGGTACCATACGCACGCCGGCATTTGCAGCAAAGCCCTGTGGTGCTAGGTTGTGCTTATCTACAAAACCACCTGGGAACTCGGTGTTAGTACCATTTTTGAAGGCTTCTAAAATGCCTTGTTTAACTTCAACATTGGCATGCCAGTTGCCGTTTTCGTCTTGTGTAGCTGCGCGCACTGCGCCCGATTCTAAGTTGTTTAATAATTCTAACCAGCTCATGATAAAACCTGTTTTTAGTTCCAAGATAAAATTGTGTTGTTTGCGTGGGTGATGCTGTCTGTTTGCTCTAGCTCTAAATGCGTAAGCGGCGGACGTAAATGCGGGGTATTTATTTTACCTTGCAGGTGCATCAGTACTTTTACGGGGATTGGATTTGCGACAGCAAATAAGCTTTGAATCGCTTGCGACCAATCGGTGAATAGATTTGGATATTGACCACTTAAACTGCGTTTAACAAACTCATGG
>NZ_JAKGBG010000041.1:0-43574 GCF_021532595.1 Pseudoalteromonas sp. OFAV1 | reverse complement strand
TACACAAGCCAATAAATAAGGTGTTAATGCCTGAAAAGTAATTAATTTCAAATGGTTCTATTTGCTTTACTAAGGCATCTAAATCACGAGGATTTGGTATAAGCACATTAAATTGTCCCATTGCGAATAGGCCAACCATATTCACCGTAAAGGCGTAAATATGATAAAGCGGAAGTGGACAAATACCCGTTTCTTGGCCAGGGGTTAAAATTTCGTCAAAGCGTTCATTCATTTGCTCGGCATTAGCTAAGATATTGCCATGACTAAGCATTGCAGCTTTAGCAACTCCTGTTGTTCCCCCCGTATATTGCAAAACGGCAATATCATCACGGCTTGCTTGGTGTGGTTTAAGTGGAGCGAGTTTTTCCCCTTGGTGAATGAGTTCAGGTAATGACAATTGGCCCGGTTGCAGTGAAGGTTCACCCACCGCTGAAGTAACAATCACTTTTTCTATGGAGGTTTGACTAATGATAGTGGCTAGTTTATCGGTTAGTGCGTCCAGTATTACGATGGCATTTACGCCTGCGTCATTGAACTGATGAAGCATTTCACGAGCAGTATAAAGCGGATTGGTATTAACAACGATTAATCCGGCACGAAATGCAGCATAAGTAACGACAGGGTAGTCAACTATATTAGGCAATTGGATCGCGATTCGGTCGCCAACCTTAAGGTTACTTTGCTGTTGAAACCACTGAGCTAAGTAACGAGATTGCTGTTCGATTTGTGAATAAGTAAGTGTTTTACCCGCACTATTATAGGCTGGGAGTTCTGCATAGGTTTGACATGTTTGGTCTATCAATTGCGTGAGGTTATCATGTGTGTTCATGGTTGTTCCTTAGCGTGTTGTTCTTATTAGTTGTTGTTTGATGAGGCGATCCATTACAGAGTCCATAACCCAATTAGGTAAATAATGGCTCATGACATAAGTTAGTTTAGATTGTAAGCCAAGGATCACCATTCGTTTTTGTTTATCTAAGCTTTTTACTATTTGCTTAGCTGTGTCTGCAGCATTTTCTGAGGCGTTATGTGCTTTGTTGAAACACATCAAGCTGAGTTTAATTTTGTTTGGCTTAAACGTTTGGCGTAGTTCCTTTGCAAGTATCAATACACTTGGTTCTGGTGAAACTTGAGCTTTATTTGTAACAGGAATCATTAATGCAAGGTGGCTATTCATCGCTAGTTCTGGGCTTATAACTGTGGCAATGTTTCGTAGTGCAAGAGCGTGATCACAGTTGGTTACTTCATCCGAACGGTCACAATAAATTGCCAATTCAGGTTTACCAATAGCGGCAATTGCATTATTTACTTGGATTTGTAACCCTTCAATATCGCAGATATGGGTGGCAAAAAATTCTATATATTGATTGCTGTGTGCAAGGCTACACAAGGTTTGCTTTGTTATATCGCTAAATTGCTTGTCGAATAACGCAACATCATCACCACGACGAATATATTGCTTTGCTAATTCGAACCCAATACCACTATTACTACCGGTAATAAACACTCTTCTTAACATTACACGACCACTGATTAGCGAAACTAGCTAGTCAATATATATAAATTGTTAACCAATTAATTAACTTTATACGACCTGTTTTTAGCTTTTTGCGCCATTATAATCAATGTGACTTACGATAGTCTTTTGGTGGCATGCCATACCAGCGTTTGAATGCTCGGGTAAATTCGCTGTAATTAGAAAAGCTTAAGATATCTGAAATGTTTGATAAGCTTAGGCTTGATTCAGTTAAATATTGGTGAGCTAAATTGCAACGAACCTCATCAACGAGTTCGCGAAATGTTGTGTCATACTGGGCTAAATGTCGCTGTAGACTTCGCGCACTCATTGACAACTTTTCAGCGATTAAATTAACACCAAATTGTTCATGAAGTAGATATTGTTTTATAAGCACTTCAACATGTTCACAAATATTTTCGCGTTTAGACTCGTTCGGGTGTCCAAGTTGTTGACTAAGAATAGAAAACAACTGCTTATCTGAGTTCTTAATGGCCAACTTTAGGTATTTTTTCTCAAACACTAATGCGGTATGAGCACAGTTAAATACTGGTATTTGACCAAGGGCTTGGCGGTATACACTGGTGTTTGCATCACAGCTGTGAGGCAGTTCTAGGCGGTGAAGTTTTATTTGGTCATCGGTTAATTGTTTTAAAAGATTAACCCCAACACTCAGAGCTAGGTCTGCTCCGTGATATACACCGACTTTTAAACTACTGCGCACTAAAAAAGACAGTTTTACAAAGTCTTGGCCACTTTCGAGCAACAGATCAGCACTATTTTGATGAATATGATAGTACTTGGTTAAGTTTTTTAACGCCATTTCAAGAGTCTCGCAGTTACCCATCAAATAACCAACCGAACCTAAGATGTTGAGACTTTGCCAACGACCTAGCTCTAGGCCGAAATAGGGCAGGTTTAATTCTTTCGCTGTGATTTCTAGTAACTCAATGAGCTGCTGATATTGCACAAAATTATTGGGCTCAATGAGCTGTTTTCTGTCTAAGCCTACGCGCTCTAATAGTGCATCTGGGTTTACTAATTTACTTTCAATCAGTTCGACATAGCCATGTAAAGCAGATGCTCTAATTAGGTCGGGTGTGTGTGTTTTGCGAGGCATAGTTTGCTCTTTTTTAGTGCGCTGGCGTAAAAAGTAAAAAATTTTGCGTAAAAAGTAAAGTAATAAAGGTCATTAAAGTTTAACAATGTATTAACCAAATGGCCTGCTAAATGCAATTGAGGCTTTAACGTGCTTAGAGGAACACACAATGAACTACTCAAAAGTTTTTATAAGTGGTGGTAATGGCTTTATTGGCCGCACGCTGGCGCGCTACTTTGAAGCGAATGGAGTCGATGTATGCGGCGTTGATTTAACGCCCTCTAAAGAATTCAATATTGTTGCAGGTAACTTGAATGAGCCTGCTGGCTGGCGTTCATTATTGAATGACTGTGATTTGGTTATTCATACTGCGGCAATTGTTTCAAATGCGTTTAGTTACAAGCAAACATGGCAGGCGAATGTAGGCTGGACGAAAAACTTACTTGATGCAGCGGTCGCAGCAAACACAGTAAGGCGTTTTATTCATATTTCGTCGACTGCCATTTATGGCAGTAATTGGCAAACAGATATTAAAGAAGATGCGCCTTTGTTACCTGATGGGCGAGCCTATAACGACTCAAAAATGATGAGTGAACATTTAGCGCTAAGCTATCACGCCAGTAAAAAACTCAATGTAACAATAATTCGTCCTGGCGATGTTTATGGCCCTGGTTCAAAGCCTTGGATAGCTTACCCATTGCAAGAAATCGCCAAAGGCACGTTTATGGTGCCACAGGGCATGTTCGGCCCTGTTTATATTGATGATTTAGTGAGAGGCATTTATCAAAGTGCCATGAGCGAGGGGGCAAATGGTGAGATTTTTAATCTATCAGGCCCAGAGCAAGTAACTAATCAAACTTATTTTAATTATTTAGCGCAAGCACAAGGGAAAAAGCACGTCACAGTTGTGAACTTGTCCTTAGTGCTAAAACTAACGGGCTTTATAGAGTGGTGTTATCACCTTTTTGGTAAAACCACCGATATCAATCCATCAACTATGCGCATGCTAAGCCGAAAAAGTGCGGCATATAGTAGTGAAAAAGCGCACCGTGTTTTTGGCTATCAACCTGAATTTACCTTACAGCAAGGTATGCAACATGCGTTGCAGTGGGCGTATGAGCAAGGGCTTTGTAAAGAAGAGCTATGCACTAATACCGTAGAAGCAAATTAAAGACAACTAGTTAACTTATTGAAAGCAATTGAAAAGAGGGCACACATATGGCATTACCAGATATTATTAACCATCAAGATTTCTTACTGACAATTCATACCAATGATGAAAAGCTAATCAAAAACGCCTTACCGGGCGTGCATATCTACCCACTGATGCTGGATTCTGAAAATGGAGTATGGGTTTTGCGTGTTTTATTTGAACCAGGTACGGTTTTACCAAAACATTTTCATACTGGTGTTGTGCACTTATATACGTTAGCGGGAAGTTGGCACTACACTGAATATCCAGATGATTTACAAGTGGCGGGCAGCTATTTATTTGAGCCAGGCGGTTCGATTCATCAATTTCAAGTACCTGAAGACAACACTGAAGTGACAGATACCTTTATGGTGGTTATGGGTTCTAACATCAACTTTGACCCTGATGGCAACTATATGAACATTATGGATGCAGGTTGGATTGAGCAAGTGATGTTAGCAGCTGCAAAAGAGCAAGGAATTGAGCCTAACTACATCAAACCTAAGAGCTTATACGGCTTTAGTAAATAATTTTATTCCCTGAAGCAAAGCCCTTAATTGCAGTAAGCTATTGAGGGCTTTATATTTATTACGGGTTATTTGTAGTTCAATCTAAAAAACAAATCAATTTAATCTAAACAATCAATTTTATTTTAATCGCTCACACCTCTATTGTATTAATCAAGCAGACGCAAGGCTGCGTTAATTAAACTTTTTTAAATACATCAATGAGGAATACTATGAGCACTTCATTAATTAACACAAAACTACAACCATTCAATGCAACAGCTTACCACAATGGTGACTTTGTAGAACTAACAGAAAAAGACGTGCTAGGTAAGTGGTCAATCTTCTTCTTCTACCCAGCAGATTTTACTTTTGTATGTCCGACAGAGCTTGGTGATGTTGCAGACTACTACGAGCAACTACAAGAAATGGGTGTTGAAGTTTACTCAGTATCAACCGACACGCACTTCACTCACAAAGCATGGCACGATACGTCTGAGACAATTGGTAAAATCAAATTCCCAATGATTGGTGACCCAACAGGTCGTATTACACGTAACTTCGGTGTGATGATTGAAGATGAAGGTCTTGCACTTCGCGGTACATTCGTAATGAACCCTGAAGGCGAAATCAAAGTAATCGAAACTCACGACCTAGGTATCGGCCGTAGCGCGAAAGAGTTAGTTCGTAAAGTACAAGCTGCACAGTACATTGCTAACCACGACGGTGAAGTATGTCCTGCATCATGGCAGCCAGGTGAAGAGACACTTGCTCCTTCATTAGACCTAGTTGGCAAAATCTAATTTGCCACGGCATTAAATGATAGCAAAGCTTTGCTTTGCTGTCCCAATGCAACCTTAATTGCCCATCACAACTCACATTAAGCACATTAGCGGGTGGTGGGCAGTTATACCCAAAATTTTTCTAGATTATTTATTCTGAACTCAAGGGCTAAGCCATGTTAGATACGAATATCAAAAACCAATTAACAAGCCACTTTGCTTCTATTACCAGCCCTGTTGAGCTGCTTATCGCCTTGGATGACAGCAATAAATCAACAGAACTTAAAAACTTAGCAAACGATTTAGCATCGTTAAGCGACAAATTCTCGGTGCGAGATAACCCTAACCAAGACGTACGACGTCCGTCTATGGTGGTATCTTCACCTATTAACAACACGCAAATTACATTTGCGGGTGTGCCTATGGGCCACGAATTCACCAGCTTGATCCTTGCACTTCTTCACACAGGTGGTCATCCAAGTAAGGCATCACAGAGTGAAATTGAACAAATTAAATCATTACCTGGGCCACTTAACTTTGAAGTGTATATTTCATTAAGTTGTCAAACCTGTCCGCAAGTAGTGCAAGCACTCAACTTAATGGCAGCACACAACGAAAACATTACGGCCACTATGATTGATGGTGCTTTGTTCCAAGACGAAGTGAATGAGCGCAATATCCTAGCGGTGCCAGCGGTGTATTTAAATGGCGAGCTGTTTAGTCAAGGTGCAGTTAATCTGACTGATATCTTAAATAAAGTAGATACCAAAGCGGCTGCACGCCAAGCCGAAGCACTAAACGACAAAGAGTTATTTGACGTACTTGTTGTTGGTGGTGGTCCGGCAGGGGCTTCTGCGGCAATTTATTCAGCACGTAAAGGCTTAAATACAGGCGTGGTTGCAGAGCGTTTTGGTGGTCAGGTTTCAGACACGTTAGCAATTGAAAACTTTATATCAGTTAAAGCGACCGAAGGTCCTAAATTAGTTGCTCAACTAGAAGAGCACGTAAAAGAATACGACGTTGATGTTATGCAAAACCAACGTGCGGCATCACTTACTAAGCAAGGTAATTATCAAATCACGCTAGAAAATGGTGCGATTTTAAATGCTAAGTCAGTGGTATTAGCAACCGGTGCCCGCTGGCGCGAAATGAACGTACCGGGTGAGAAAGAGTATCGCGGTCATGGCGTTGCTTACTGTCCTCACTGTGATGGTCCGTTATTTAAAGGCAAAGCGGTAGCGGTTATCGGTGGTGGTAATTCAGGTATTGAAGCTGCAATCGACCTTGCTAACATTGTTGAGCATGTTACCGTGCTTGAGTTTGCTGATACCTTACGCGCTGATGAAGTCCTTATTCGTAAAGCAAATAGCTTAAACAACATTACGATTATCAAAAACGCGCAAACGACAGAAGTTGTTGGTGATGGTAAACGAGTAACAGGCTTAAACTATATTGATCGTATCTCTGGCGATGAAAAATCACTTGAGCTTGCAGGTATCTTTGTGCAAATCGGCTTGGTGCCAAACACTGAATGGTTAAAAGATTCTGGGTTATCACTAACTCGCTTTGGTGAAATCGAAATTGATAGCAAAGGTGCAACATCATTACCGGGTGTTTACGCGGCAGGTGATGCAACAACAACACCGTTCAAGCAAATCATTATTGCAATGGGCAGTGGTGCAACGGCCAGTTTAGGCGCATTTGATTACTTAATTCGCCACAGCGAAGAGGTACAAAGCACTGAAGATGCAGCTTAATTAGCGACTCTTGATTAGGCAGCTCACACCCATAGCTGCCGCTTTAAAGCCGCCCTCTCCAAAGGCGGCTTTGTTTTTATTAATCCAGCTATTGATACTGTGCTGCAGTAATAAATTCCTCAAAACTTTCACACCAAATAACCACTGTATTGTAATCGCTGACATCAATACCTTGTGGCACAACTAATTTAAAGCCATTGAATGAACGTACTCCTGCAACACGTTGCATGGTTCCTTTTTGTGCTAAAAAATCAGCTTCGTTATCAACAAAATTGCGCGATAAGTAAAGTTGATAGTCAGGTCCAGGTGATAAAGTACCTTGCATAGAAATAGCATCATTTGTTAGATAGACCATCCCATCACCATAATGAAGGCGATCTGAGCCTTTAAGGTCTGGCTTAAACGCGGCACTAAACTGAGCTCTATCTTGATGCTGCTTCAAAATAGCAACATCGGGCGCTGGTTGCTCCGTTAAAATAGGCAAACTGTAAACCCCTGCCATAAAACCCATGGCAAAAATAGCCAATGCCATGATGATAATTAGCACTGCTTTTAGCATGCTTACTCCTTGTTCTTTAGCGTTATGGTGTGGCGTTGATTTAAAGAGTATTGTTTTTCAACATCACCAAAATATTGCAAATAGAGCCGCTCAAGTTCACCTGATTGCTTTAGCTTTTGCATACCTTGTTCTAGCAAATCTCTAATGTGTTGATTCTCTTTGCTTAAGTAAAAGTAATAGTCGCTGGGATATTGCAGCATAATGTCTGGTGCAATGATAAAATTGAACTGTTTGAGTCTATTGAGTTCAGTGCCAATAGCCAGTACTGAGCGTGGAAAGTAATCGGCAAAACCTGTCTCTAGAGCTTTGATCATGCCAGGATAATCAAGCTCGCCATTAACAGTTAAGTCATTGTCTCTTAGCACCGTATAATCAGACCAACTTTGCTGCTGTAATGCAATTAATGGTTTTAATTGATCAAGGCTTTTTATTGCACTGAACTTTGCTTGGTCATCACCACGAATAATAAGCAAACGCTTACCGTGCAAACCCTTGTATAAAGGAATTGTGGTGTTAACTAATGAAGTGGGTTGCTTATAAGGGAAAGACAGCCAAGCTAAGGTAATTGTTTTATTATGACTAAGTTGTTCAATAATACGTTTATCATTCATTGGCTTGGCGTTGTACATTAATACAGCGTCTACGCCCATTGCGGCGAAGCTTTTAATGAGAATATCGTGGATGTATTGATTTTTTACCGCGTCGGTATAGCTCGGTTTTGCAAGTTGAATAACAATTTGCTCTTGACCAAAGCTCTGTTTAATGAATAGCGCGAATACCATCAATAAAATAAATATTGTTCTATTCATTTATTTGAGTCTCTGCATTTATACTTTGAAAACATGCACCTGCTGTTGTAAACGCGAAGCCAAAGAAGCCAATTCTTGGCTGGCTTGTGCATTTTGTTGTGAACTTTCGCTAACCAGTGAAATACTGCTACTAAATTCATTAATATTACAACTTAGCTCGTTTGCAACAGTCGTTTGCTCATCTGTTGCGGTGGATACTTGGTTGTTCATATCGGCAATAAGTGCCATTTCTTGAGTGATTTCAGTGAGTAATTGTGAAGAGCGCTCAGCGTACTCAACACTTTGTTTGGCACTGTCATCTGCATTACCCATGGCGGTGACTGCTTGCTGTGCCATTGCTTGTAGTTTAGTAATCATTTCATTGATATTAGCGGTCGCTTTTTGGGTGTTATGTGCAAGCTGTCTGACTTCATCAGCCACAACTGCAAAACCACGACCTGATTCTCCCGCACGAGCTGCTTCAATCGCCGCGTTAAGAGCTAATAAATTAGTTTGTTCAGCGACTCCTTGGATCATCATCACGACTTGGTTTATATCAGTTGTTTGTGTATTTAACTCATTGATAAGTTGTGTATTTGCATTAACTATTTGCGATAAGCGGTTTATTGCATCAATGTTTTCTTGTACTGATTGCTGGCCAAGTTTAGCTGTTTTATCTGTGTGGGTGGCTTTTTCTGAGGTTGAAAGCGCATTTGCGGCCACTTGCTCAATCGCGCTACTCATTTGCGTAATTGCGGTGGCAATCATTGCTGATTGATGCTCTTGCTCAGTGGCAGTGCTTGCTACTTGATCACTAATTGAGTTCATTTGCTCTGCTGCTGAAGATAAGGTTAATGTTGCATTAGTTACATCATTTACTAGGTCGTGTATTCGCTTCATCATCGCGTTGAAATGAGTGGCTGCTTGAGCTATTTCATCGTTGCCATAAGTTTCTGCTCTGAGCCGTAGGTCAGCACTTTTAGAGATAGAACCAATAGTTTTACTTAATGATAACAGAGGGTTATGAATAGAGCGATAAATGACAAATGCAATAAATAATAAGATGATTATCAAAATACTGATGGATGCGCTCATGGCTATAGTGACTTGTTTAAAATCTTTTTCAGATGCAAGTTTAAACTTATTAGCTTCATTGATTTGAAGGTTTATCAACCCTTGATAGCTTTCGCTGAGTGGGTCAAACACATCGTAAAGGCTTTTTACAAACACCTCATTAGGAATTGCTTTTAATTCATTGTTTTTAACTTGATTTAAAAGTTTGCTGAGTTCGCTTTCTACCACAGTGAGATTCTTTTCGACGATATTTACTAAGCGTTGCTCTTCATTGGTGAGCTTGGTGCCTAAATAGCTTTTCCATTTGTTGTCGGCAACACCCTTTGCGTTTTCAACCGCAGCAAGAAAATCATTTTTTGAAATTTGCTCAGCACGGTATTTATGAAATAAATCGACAATGCTAACGGCATAATTGTCCGATACTGTTTTTATTTGCTCAAGCGGGATGACTCTATCGTCGTAAAGACTGTCGATGCCTTTTACCATGCTCGACATAATGGACATCGTAAATATTGACGTAATCACAAAAACGCAGACCGGTAACAAAGCCAAAATGGCTAATCGCGTACGAACGGTATAGTTGTTTAACATGAGCATTAGAATGTTTGTAAGGACTTAGTATTAAAACTAATAGAGAATATTATTTAAGCAAGTTTTTGCAATAATTTGGGGTGTGTATTGCAAAAATTCGTTTCTATACGCGACTAGCTATTAAGCTAAATTGCTTAAAAACTGTTTTCCTGCCGCAATACCCATTTCATATCCTGCTGATAACTTAGCGTAAGACTTTGTTGTTCGACCTACAGCAAAATCAGGAGGAGGAGCGATGATGTTAACTTTACAGTCACTCGGTGGATTCATAACAAAGTCAATGCTTTGATTATAGTTTTCTGCTCGTAAGATGGATGCCTTAGCAAGCGCGGGTGTTTCTTTGTAAAGTCGTTTAACTAGCCAAGGTGCTTTCGATGGTTTTTTTCGATAGCCAATCGGCTGAGACAAAATAACTGTAATTTCCTTATTACCCATTTCGTAAGCTTTACGAATAGGAATAGAATCGGCTACACCACCATCTGTTAATTGCATACTGTTGATCTGTGGGTATTGGCGGTATGCAATTGGTAGTGCACATGAGGCTTTCAATTGCTCTTCTATAAGTTCAGCAGTTGCTTTTAAATACTCAGCATTACCTGTTTTAATATTGGTTGCAACGATATAAAACTCACTCGCTTGTTTTTCGAAGGTGTCTAAATCAAGGCGAATATCTCGAATGGTTTCTTGCCATAGCCAGTCTAAATCAAACAGGTGACCGCCTTTTAAAAAGCGAACATAATTAATGAACTCAGGTCGACACGAGTAATCTGTGATCACAGCATGGTTACGTTTATATTGAGCACATAAATAAGCTGCGATGTTGGTGGCTCCTGCTGAAACACCATAGCATTGCTTGAAAGGTTGGTAGCTTTCTTTAATAAACGTATCAAGCACACCTGTGGCGAAAATACCGCGCATAGCGCCGCCTTCTACAACGAGTGCCTTGTTATTATCCATTACTGCTACCTTGCTTATAACCGTGATTGCTACTAACCATAACAAACACGGTTACAAAATTAAATAGAGTTTTGACTCTAAGCGAGTTAAATAGCTTCAACCCAAAGTACACCGACTTGTTTGTCGGTGACTTTTACAGTGCTCCCAGCCGCAATGGGGGAGTGGCTTTTTAGTTGCCACTGAATGCCCGAATATTGGTGTGTGGTTAAACCTTGGTCATCAACATCTGCATTTACAACAAAGGTAAGTTCAGCAAAGTCACTGTGAACAGGCTGAGTCTCTGTTTTATCTTGCATGCGTTTTAGGGGACGCCACAGCACGACCGCAAAACCAAGAGTAAACACAATATTACTCCAAAGTGCCGTGGTGTAAGTACTTGCAAGTAGCTCTATATTCATAAGTAAGCCACTGGCAAATAAAGATAAGCCTAAAAACAATAATACGTAGGTGCTCATCCCCAGTACGGCAACCTCAACGATTAGCGCGATAACACCTAAAATCATTAATGCTTCGGCTAAATGGGTATCTAAAAACGCCATCGCTTCACCTAATTTTGTTGTTTCTTATTTAAAGAATTAATAATAGACATACCTTGAGCAACCAGTGAGCTTGCATCGGTACCGCTCTCAGGAAGTAATACCACAGATGATTCACGAGCAATCGCTTCTTTAGCGGCAATGGCTTTAGTGGCTAGGTCTAGTTGAATTGCTTTTTGGCCTTGTTCAGTGTCAGCGGCTTCACCGACTTTACGAAGTGCATCTGCCTGCGCTTCAGCAACGGCGATAATCGCTTTAGCTTCACCTTCAGCGCGTAAGATTTGCTCTGCTTTTTCAGCTTCTGCTGCAAGAACTTGCGCTTGCTTCTTACCTTCTGCCACGTTGATAGCAGACTGACGGTCGCCTTCAGATTCTAAAATTTGTGCACGCTTTACTCGCTCTGCTTTCATTTGTGCTTCCATGGCTTCCATTACAGAATTAGGCGGCACAATGTCTTTAATCTCGTAACGTAAAACTTGAATACCCCATGGCTCAGAAGCCTGGTTAATAGCACTAACTATGTTGGTGTTTAACATGTCACGTTCTTCAAAGGTTTTATCTAGCTCCATTTTACCAAGCTCTGAACGCATGGTTGTTTGCGATAGCTGAGTAACGGCAAATACATAATCATCAACACCATAGGTTGCTTTATAAGGATCAAGTACTCGGAAATACAGTACGCCATCGACGATAAGTGAGATATTATCTTTAGTGATAGCTGACTGAGAAGGCACATCTTGTGCTTGCTCTTTTAAACTTCGGTCTGCTGCAATTCGGTCGATAAATGGCACAATAAAGTTTAAGCCCGCTTCTTTAGTTGAATGATATTTACCAAATCGCTCTATAAGCCAAGCGCGGTTTTGTGGCACGAATTTAACGCTGCTTTTTAGTAGCACTAATACAAAAATAAGAATAAAGGTTTCGACATTCAAAAGTAAGTCGAGAATTTGTGATACTGGATCCATGTACTTTCCTTAGATACGGTTAATGTTTTTACCAAATATTGAGACTATCACTACAGGATAAGTGCTGCCATCATTTTGCAATATAAAAATACAGTTGATAGCTCCCATTTTTTAAAAAGAAGTATGTAAGGCTTTGGTAAATGAACGTTTTTTCATTACAGCAAAATGCTGGTGTTGGCCTGGTGTCACAAACGAGTAAAAACAAAACATGGCACTATGAAAAACTCTGTCATCTGGGCCTATAACTAGATAAAAATTAGCGAGTGACACCACCTTATTGCATTAATGAGGTGGTGTTTATGATTTATGCTATTCATTACACATCTCTAGCTAAGCTCTTTTTGCTAATAGGTTAGCAATCAATACGTTTGTTAAGAGAGTGTTTTATGAGATACATGCTTTGATCAGCTTGAGCAACGACTTCTTCAGCACTTTTGGTATTACCATAAAACATGGTAACCCCAACACTAGCCGAACCATAATACGTAACATGAGGGTGTCTAAATTCGACCTCTATTGCTGATTGGATCTTATGGGCAACTCTACGCGCATTATCTTTTGCATGTTGCTCTTCACGTCCAAGTCCTTCTAAAAGAATAACAAATTCATCTCCTCCTAGACGCGCTATACAGTCGTTATCACGCATAGTGGTTTTCATTCGCTTTGAAATTTCTATTAAGTAGTCGTCACCAACATTATGGCCATACATATCATTTAGCTTTTTAAATTTATTGAGGTCGATAAAGATAACAGCACCGTAAGTTTGCTTGCTTTTACTTAACTGTAGCGCGAGAGCGAGGCGAAGGAAGAAATAACGTCGGTTTAATAAATCGGTTAATGGGTCTGTGGAGGCATCGTATAGGAGTTGTTGTTCAAGTTCTTTTCGTTCGGTTATATCGGTTGAAATTCCCAATATGCCAATGACTTTATTAGGATCCGAATCGGAAAAGATGGGGGATTTTACCTCCCAGAAAATACTTTTCTCTCCTTTTGATAAAGTAAGTTCAATTTCTTCACGAGTGCGCTCTCCACTAAGAACACGCGCATCGATGTTTAATAGTTTTTCTGCAGTACTTTGCGGAAATAGATCCATATCGGTTTTAAAAAGCAGCTCTGATTCATTACATGCTAATAGGTTTAACGATAAACATATCGTGAGTAATCATCTTTGATGTACACATACGCAGGTAAGTTGTCGAGCGCTAGCTTTAACTCGGCGGTATGAATTGGTAATTGAGTATCGTTATATTTGGCCACACTATGTCCCTATAAAAACAGCCATACAGAGATATTGACCCAAAAAAAGCCGATGTACAAGAACGATTACAAATGTAAAAAGCGCCAAGTAAGTCCTTGGCATGCTTTAGTTTTAAGGTTGTTTTTTTTGGTCAGAAATAGGTGTGATTGTTATGGCTTGTCTTTAATAAGTTGTAGCGCTTGTCTGTTATTTTGTAACTTGAATAGAGCACAAAAAGCATACCCCGTTACGAACATAAATAAGCTGTAAGTTGCCCCTGGAATAGCAATTGTAGGGTTATTCATTAAAGTGCTGGCAATTAAAATCGCCAGTGTGCCATTTTGCAAGCCAACCTCTACGGCAATACTCATTTGTTGTTTGTTTGATAACCCCGACATTTTAGCAATTAAGAGTCCAAGTAATAAGGTACTCACGTTTAATGTGAATGTTGCGATACCGCTACTGGCGAAGAAGCCAATCATTTGCTCTGAATTTTTATGAATTATTGCAATGACAATAATGATTAAAAAAATACTAGAAAAACTGCGAGTAAGAGGCTCAAGTTTTTTACTTATGTGTGAGCGATAATGATTAAACAGCATTCCCAAACTCACTGGTAGTAGGGTGATGACTAACATTTGCACAATTGTTTTTACGATAGGTAACTGGAATTCGTGTCCTGGAACGCTAAACATTTCCATTGCAAAATGCATAATTATTGGCAGTGTAAATGGCGATATAAAGGTTGCTATTGTTGTTAAACTAATTGAAAGGGCAACATCACCCTTAAATAAGTATGTGTATAAATTAGAGGTCACTCCTCCTGGACAACAGGCTACTAAAATCAAGCCTATCGCCAGCTCTGCTGGTAAGTTAAAACTTACAGCTAGTAGAAACGCCACACAAGGCAGTAATAACAGTTGGCAGCTTAGACCGATACTGAGCGCTTTGGGGCTGATAAATAAAGCCCCAAAGTCTTTCTTTTTAAGCCCTAAGCCCATGCCAAACATGATGATAAATAGTGCTAAAGGCAGCACTACTTTAGTCATGATATCTACTTGCATAGGTAATCCTTATTGATCATATCCGGGGCTCTTATTGTCCAATAAACGCAATAACGCAGGCCATGCGATTGCACCACCTAGCCCTTTAGTTGCTATTTCTGTTTGTCCTTTAATCCCATCAATGATAGCGCTTGGCACTTGCACGAGTTGCTCGGTGTTTTGTGACGTACGGGTTTGCACAGCACACGCTGCTTCAAATACGTACATAAATAAAAATGCATCAGCAACAGTTTTACCTACTGTTAATAGGCCATGATTGCGCAGCATTAAAAAGTTGTTACTACCTAAATCATTAACTAATCGGTCTTGCTCAGCGGGATTTAGCGCAATGCCTTCATAGTCGTGATAACTTAACCCTGAATGCACCACAACAGCCTGTTGTGAAATTGGCAGTAAACCATCTTTATTAGCCGACACAGCTGTGCCATTTAGTGAATGAGTATGAATAACGCAATGGGCATCATTGCGCGCCATATGAATACAGCTGTGAATATTAAATCCCGCAGGATTGACCGGGTATTCACTGTCGTGCAGCTTATTACATTGTTGGTCTACCTTGATAAGACTAGATGCAGTGATTTCGTGAAACATCATGCCGTAAGGATTGATCAAAAATTCGTTTTCAGTGTCTGGTACACGCATAGAAATATGGGTAAAAATCAAATCATCCCAGCCATACAATGCAACCAATCGATATGCGGCAGCAAGCTCAACACGGGCTTGCCATTCTTGCTCTGATACTGTGTTTTTTATGGTCATGATAGCTTCCTAAAATGGCACTTTACGAATAATAATGTCTTTAAACATCACCCAATCGCCTATGAAGCTATAAAATGGGTGCGTAAAGGTCGCTGGGCGATTTTTCTCAAAAAAGAAATGCCCCACCCAAGCAAAGCCATAACCCACAAGTGGGCATAAAATTAGCCAGCTATATTGCTGTTGATAAATAGCGGCAAACAAAATTGCCAAAACTAACCAACTGCCAAAGAAATGTAAGCGACGACAGACTTTATTTTTGTGTTCTTGTAAGTAGTAGGGGTAAAACTCTTTAAAGCTCGCGAACTCGCGTTTACTTGCTACAGTGCCCATATTGTTGTCTCCTTTGTTAATTACAGGTAAACAATAGGCTTTTATTTATTATTTTACTTGATAATATGGGTCATTAAATTGTTTTTACAGGACATGTATGCGCACCCTATCAAGCTGGTGGCTTAGGGCTATGGCTGAGTCATTTAAGTGGCAAGGTTTGCCGATTAATGAGTTATTTGCACAAGCTAATATTCCGTTAGCCGATTTGAGCAGTCAAACAGCACGGTATCCACAGGCTAATGTCAGTACACTATGGAAACAAGCACAAGCTTTATTGCCCGATACGCACTTGGGGTTGTATGTAGGCAGTAATATGAATGTGCGTGCTATTCCTGTCGTTGGTATGGCCATCATTCAAGCAACACATTTGCTGAGTGCATTTCGACTGATTTTACGCTATCAAAAACTGATGGGAGATACCCATAATGTGTCGTTAATTGATCATGGTAACGAGTATGAGTTGCGATTTAACTTTAACGATGGTGAACGCGATATGTCCTTACTTAGCTATGAAGCGCCAATGGCATTTTGTTTAAAAATAGCTCGAACAGTAAAGGGAAAGGACTGGTGTCCAAGTCGAGTTTATTTACAACGTAAAGAGCCTAATGCCGAAATTAATGAACATTTTAACTGCCCAATTGAATATGGCGCTAAAACCCATAGCTTATTTTTTAGTGAATTAGTAGAAAGCCAGTCAGTCGTGTCAGGTCAAATTAAAATCACAACTCAAACTAATGTCACAGATATTTTGCGCATTTTACTGGAAGAGCATTTAACCCAAGGACAAGTTAGTTGCAGTGTAATGGCGCACGCACTAAATGTGAGCGAGAAAACGCTGCAAAGGCGCCTTGCAAAAGAAGGCACGACTTTTAGTCAAGAATTAACCAAACTTCGACAACAAAAAAGTACTTCGCTTATAAGCGAAACAGACTTATCACTAACAGAAATTGCTTTTTTGTGTGGCTATTCAGAGGTTAGTGCATTTCATCATGCATTTAATCGCTGGTACGGCATGTCACCTAAAGCATATAAACAAAAAATAACAATAATCACCGAACCTTAGAGTCAAAGTATTTACGACAATCAGCGTTAATTTAGTGAGTCTTTTAGAGTGGGAGAGAAGCAGCGTGGAATCTGTTAATGGTGTGCTTGAGTTTGATAGTCATTTAACTTAAAACAATAATAAAAGCTTAAATTGCAATTGCTTAACATTGACTTGTTATCTAAAATTGCAAATAAGACGCAAGGATGGCCTCTAACCTAAAAATCCACTATTAAAGTATGAGGTTTGCCACATGCGAAATCTATCGCTGCGGACTATTTTTATTAGTTTTGTATTAATTGCACTATTTGTTGTCACTGTGGTTAGTGCTTTAATCAACACCAGCCAATTTTCAGGGCTTTATTATCAACAAACTGAACAACAGCTTCTGCCAGATGCTGTGGGTAAAGTTGCTGCTGAAATTGATGCTCAAATGCGTTACCCCATCTCTGTTTCAAAATCATTGGCAGGAAACCAAATTCTGCATACGTGGATGACCGAAGGTGAGAAAAACTCGCCTATCCATCAACGCGTAATGGCTTACTTTGCTGATTTACAAAAAAAGAGTGGTGCATCATCGGTGTTTTGGGTGAGTAAAAACTCGATGAGTTATTACACACAAGATGGCTTTTTTAAATCAATCTCACAAAGTGAGCCAAGAGACAGTTGGTTTTTTGATTTCATCCGCTCAGATAAACGCCAAGCGCTCGCATTAGATGTCAGTGAACAAGGTGGACACCTGACTCTATATGTAAATACTTTGGTTGAAATAGCAGGGCAACGTCTTGGTGTTGCTGGGCTTGGATATGATATTTCAGATATTTCTAGTATTGTCACGTCGCGCAAAATAGGCGAGCAAGGTTACTTATTTTTAATTGACGATAGTAAGCGCATTATTGCCCATGCAAATGATGCCTACATTGGCAAACCAGTTTCAGATGTAAGTTCATTGAGCACATTGCAGCAGCTAATGAAAAACCAACATGATGGTTTTATATTATCGCAAGTAGAACTGAGTGGTGAAGATGTTTACGCTGGGGTTATGCCAATTGAGGGGACAGGTTTGACCTTAGTTGCGATACAGCCAAAGCAAGAGATTTCCAGTGCGATTAATAAGGTTGTTTGGATATCTATTGTTGTTAGCGTTGTGCTTGCTGTTATCTTTTTGGTACTGACTCTGTATTTTGCGAATTGGTTAAGTAAGAAAATACGCGGTGTGGGAGACGAACTGCTCGGTATGGCCGGCCACGGTGGTGACTTAACAAAGCGTTTGGACGATAGCGTTGATAACGAATTGGGTCATCTTGCTAAGGGATTTAACGCAATTATAGGCAAAGTCGCTGAGCTCGTTGATGAAATCAGTGTTACAGAGCAAGCCATGCGTGAAGGCATTGATGAGCTAGCAAGTTTTGCAAACAAGACATTTACCGCAACTGATGACCAACGAGCCCAGACCGATCAAGTTGCGACAGCTATCACAGAAATGGGACAAACGATCAATGAAGTGTCTGATATCGCCCATCGTACTGCTAACGACACCGAAGAGGCCGTAAAAGAAACCGTTGCAACGAATCAAAGCATGGCTGCGACCGCTCAAACTATGAATGAACTTAACGACATTCTGCTCACGGTTGATAAGAGTATCGGCGAATTTGCCAATCAGGCTGCAGAAATTAACTCAGTTGTTGAAGTGATCAATGCTATTTCGGAACAAACTAATCTGTTGGCGCTCAATGCTGCTATAGAAGCCGCCAGAGCAGGTGAACAGGGGCGTGGTTTTGCTGTTGTTGCAGATGAGGTGCGTTCACTTGCACAACGTACTCAAAAGTCGACATCAGAAATAAGAGAGCAGGTATCACGTTTACAAAGTTCTTCATTGCAATCACAAGAAGCGATAGCTGAAGGTACTCAAAGTAGTCAAAAGGTGACTGAGCTGACACATATTGCAGTGTCTGCGTTGCAATCTATTCAGCAAAAGTTTGAAGTTATTAGTCAAGGTAATCATCAAGTTGCTGCTGCGACTGAGGAGCAGGGCACAGTCGTTGAACATATCAATCAGTCGGCACATGATATTTCAGACAGTGCAACACAAATTCATGATAACGCAGAGCAACAACAACGTGGTACGCAAAGCTTATTATCGCGTGCACAGCACCTTAAAGATTTAGTGAGCCAATTTAAGGTGTGATTTGTCATTGTCATAAGTGTTAACCATTTCGTTGTTAACGCTTTACTCTCTTCTGTAGGTTGAACTCTTTTTAACTTATGAATTGCGCAAATAACTTTCAAAAAGGGCTAAGTACCTAAGTTTTTAGTGCGTTTAAGTGCTTCTCGTATTACAATTGCTACTTTATATCATTTCTTTATACAGCGAATAGGTTTTTCACTTCTTCATGACAGATATTACTACGCACCAAGCATCTAGACGCCGCTTGTTAATTGCCTTAGCAATAACATGCTCGTTTATGGTTATTCAAATCATCGGTGCCTACTTTTCAAACTCGCTTGCTGTACTTGCCGATGCTGGGCATTTATTTGTTCATAACAGCTCTTTATTTATTGCTTTGATCGCTTCAAGCATGGCGATTCATTTTGCAAAAAATTATAACGATGGTTACCAGCGTGCTGAACTGACAGGGGGCCTAATCAATGGCATTTTGTATCTGAGCATTAGTGTGATCATCTTATTTGAAGGGGGAGAGCGGTTTTTACACCATTCTGATGGACATGATTTACAGATTAATAGCTATTTAATGTCTGTGATTTCAGCGATTGGCTTCTTATTTCATGGTGCTGCTGCATGGGTTCTGTATAAAGGACGTAAAGCCAGTATTAATGTGTATGCGGTATTTTTGCACTCATTTTTTGACTTAATCTCTACAGTTTCTACTTTCTTTGCAGGTATTTTAATTCATTTAACTGGCTGGCCTGAAATCGATATCATCTCAAGTATGTTGATCGCTTCCTTTGTTTTGTTCACGGGAGTAAAAGTAATTACCCGCTGTATCAAAGGACTTATGGAAAACAAAAGTAAACTTCCAGATGTATCAGAGATAGAGCAAAGTATTGCCTCAGTTGAGCATGTACAAAATGTTCATAATGTTACAGTGGTACGCCATGACAAAGACATCGTGGTTGGTGCGCACGTGGTCTTAAAGCGCCATTGTACTGTTGAAAAGCATGATGAGGCGTGTCGCTTAAAAATTGAGACGCTCCTACGTGTGCGCTTTAATATCGAAAAAAGTGTTTTGCAGGTAGAAAGTCATGAATGTCACCATGTTAATTAAATTGGTAAAATGTTAATTTTTCTTTTAAGTTAAAGGTAGAACATATTAGTGGAATAGCGCCTTTGCTTAAAAATAAACCAGTATATTTTAACTTTATGACTGCGGTGCTTTTAGGATGCATCGCAGGTGTTGTTAATTTACTGCCTATTTGGTTTCTAGATAGCTCTGAATTTTTACTCGGTCAGCTTTTCGTTATCTTAAGCTTATTGCTTTTAGGCTGGCGATTTGCAGTTATCACCTTTATTTTGAGCACTGGATTTATCTTTTATCGATGGGGTCATGCATGGCCGTCCATTGTTTTTGCACTCGAATTAATTTATCTGCAGATAGTTTGTTTATCTAAAGCAAAGCCGGTTTTTCTCAGAGGGATGATGTTTTGGTTTGCTTTAGGGTTACCTGCATTGTGGGCCTTTGGGCACTTCTTCTTAGCTCTTCCTATTCTAACTATCGCAATTGCGTTGGCTAAATATTGCTTAAATGCCGCGATTTATCTTTCGGTTATCGACTTATTAAGTTTCTTTTTCAGCCGTTACTCTTGGCATAAACATTACTCGTCTCTTTATAAAATTTTAAATTACGTTGTTACCCTACTCGTTGTGTTAGTTGTTATTTTGACCTCAATAGTATTAACCAACAATCACTATGCACGGATTGAGTATGAGATAAATGCCCAATTAAAAGAAAAAGCTAAGGAGATCACACGTAATATTGATGCGCATCTTGATCATCACAAGAAGGGGGTTGTTCTAACTGCAAAAAGTATTGCTAGTGGTGTTCCTAAGCAAATTGCCCTCGAAAACATGGCGCATTTATACCCTGGTTTTAGGACACAAATCATCGTTGATGCGCTTGCTGATGTTACACATTTTTATCCTAAGTCATTAGCTGTCAGCCTACAGCAATCTAATATTCGCGCCAATGTTGCAGATAGAGACTATTTCATTAACGCCCCTAACAATCACAACGGCTACATATCAACAATCTTTAAAGGCCGGGGATTTGGCTCTTTACCTATAGTGGCTGTATCTGCGCCAATATACACCGATGGGATGTTTTCTGGTGTTGTAGAAGGTTCACTGATGTTTGATTATTTTGCTGGCTTGCGACCAAGTTTGTTTACGCACGAAGGTGAGTTATTAATACTTGATGCATCAAACAAGGTTGTTTATAGCACTTTAGATGATTTTACTGAGCTACAGCAACTGACAACTGATGAACTAACAACCTTTTACGATGATACACGCTTTAAAATGTTTAATATTGAAAATGAGCAACAATTTTATGCTCGTGAGGCGCGTTCAAGTGAGCATAATTGGTTGGTTGTAACCATGCTTAATCGTCGTTATGCAAATGACGTTGCGGTCAGTGCATGGGGGCAATCTATTGTGATGATTATTTTTATTATCTTACTGACCAGTATTTTCATCACTCAACTTAGCCGCTGGCTTACTACGCCAATATTAAAGTTGGCAGAGCAAATAGATAAGTTTGATCCTGAAAATGCAATTACCAAAGCTCACTTACCCGAAACATGGTTAGAAGTAAGTCGATTGCAGGCTCAGTTTTCGAGTTTGGCAAATAAGCTTGCCTTGAGCTTTAGTCGCTTACATCACGCTAATCACGAAAATGAACAGCTTAATAATAAATTACAAGACTTTAACGCCAAACTCGAGCAGCAAGTAAATGATAAAACGAATGAGCTTGTTGAAGCGGTAAGGCTTGCCAATCAGGCTAATAGAACTAAGTCACAGTTTTTAGCAAATATGAGTCATGAAATACGTACCCCACTCAACGGCATTTTAGGGATGACGCAACTGTTGTTAGATAACCAAACCTTACCTGAGACTGAGCGTGAAGAGTTGGCGATGATACATCAAAGTGCTAGTAATTTACTGCTGATTTTAAATGACATTTTAGACTTTTCAAAAATTGAAGCTGGGGCGCTTAAATTAGAGTATCGGGCTGTTGAAATCAAAGCTTTGCTTAGTCAACTCGCCAAGGTGTTTAGCAATACAAGTGTTAAGCCGACAGTAAAGTTCAGCTTGTCTATTGCAGACGACATTCCAAATTATATTAGTTTAGATCCATTAAGGTTTAGCCAAGTCGTTAATAATATTTTGAGTAATGCGGGTAAGTTTACAGAAACTGGTGAAATTTCATTAAACTGTACTATTGAAGAGCCGTATTTAGTTATTCGAGTGCGTGATACCGGTATTGGTATTTCAGCTGAGCAGCAAGCTAAACTATTTAATGAATTTACCCAAGCAGATATTTCAACTACCCGTAAATACGGTGGAACGGGTTTAGGCTTAACAATCAGCCAGCGTATTGTGGAGTTGATGAGCGGTACGTTATCACTGGAAAGTCAACAAGGCCAAGGTAGTGAATTTACAATTAAAGTGCCTATTGTGCAAAGTGACGCAAAAGTAATGCAAAGCCAAAATGTACAAAAACCTGATTTAAAAGGGATCCAAGTTTTAATTGTTGAAGATAATCCTATAAATCAAATTGTCCTTAAAAAAATGATGTTAGATACCTCGTGTTCATTGCATCAAGCTAATGATGGTATTGAAGCGCTTGCGCACTTAGAAAAGTCTGATGTAGATATCATTCTAATGGATTGTCAGATGCCAAATATGGATGGTTACCAATGTACTCAAAAAATAAAACAAAACCCTGAACGTTATGGTGATGCAGTCATTATTGCTATCACTGCAAATGCGTTTGAAGAAGATCAAAAGCGTTGCTTGGTCGCGGGAATGGATGACTTTATATCTAAACCAATAAACAAAGATGAGCTTTATCAGTGTTTAAATAAGTGGCTTACAACTCGTTTAAACGATCTACAATAGCTTGAATGGTACTTTCTTTGATTAGATCTTCAGCTTCCATTGGCTTTGCAAAGTAATAGCCTTGTAAATCATCACAACCCATATTGCGTAAAAAGTTAATCTGCTCAAGTGTTTCAACACCTTCGGCGATACAATACAAGCCTAGGTTCACGGATAAGGCGTGAATGGTCTTAATGATTGATTCATTACTGTTATCAGAACCAATGTTACGTACGAAACTTTGGTCAATTTTTATGACATCTATCGGGAATTGGTTTAAATAGGTTAGTGACGAGTAACCAGTTCCGAAGTCATCAAGTAACAACTTAAAGCCTGCATTTTTGAGTTTTTGCAGTTGTTTTGATGCTTTGTCTTTGTCTTCGAGTAGCGTGTTTTCTGTGATTTCAAGACGCAGCTGAATAGGTTTAACTAGATGATTGTTGAGGATCATTAGCAAACGTTCAGTTAAGTTTGACTTTAGAATATGGGTGGGCGACAAGTTCAAAGACAAGTAAAATTTTGGGTTGGCACGCAGTATAGGTTTTAGCTCTGTCAGTGCTCGGTCAAGTGCTTGCTCGGTCATTAAATCAATCAAACCAATTTCTTCGGCAATAGGAATGAACTCTGCAGGAGACACATAACCTTGTACGGTCTTCCAGCGCATTAGAAGTTCTGCACCATTAATGGTTTTCGTGTTTGCATTGACAATAGGTTGATAATTGTTGAATAAAATATCGTCTTTGAATGCGTCTTTTAACGCATTTTCTAGCAATAACTTTTTAGTTAACTGGTTATTCATTTGCTCAGTAAAGTATTTAAAGTTATTTCTGCCAGATTGTTTGGCATGCATCATAGCAATATCTGAATTTCGAATGAGATCATCTGCTGTTTTTGCATCGAATGGGTAAAGTGCTACGCCGATACTTGCTGATATATTGATAGAAAAATCATCAATGATTACTTTATTGGCAAGCTCTTTGGTGAGCTTTTTAACTAGCTCACTCAATGCTTGAGGAGATTGTAAATCTTTAACAAGCACTAAAAATTCGTCACCACTTTGACGGCCAACGAGCGCACTTTGTGGCAGTATCTGTTTAACTCGTTGTGTTACATTACATAACAGTTGGTCGCCGACAGCATGACCAAATGAGTCATTTACAGGTTTAAATTTATCTAAATCAATGAATAACAAAGCGGCTAACTTATTGTGCTTTTTAGCGCGATTAATGCTGCTATTGATTTTTGCATACATTAAGGTACGGTTTGGTAGCCCAGTCAAAGAGTCGTAATTTGCTAAATATCTTAACTCATCCTCAGCGCGTTTTTGTTCCGTTAAGTCAGAAATCACGATGACGTAATAGTTAATCGTTTGACTGTCTTTAGCAACCGCTGTGACACTAATATGCACCGGGTGCGAAGCATTTTTTAAGGTGCGAATAAAGGCTTCTGTTTTCCAGTTTTGCTTGGGTTTGAGTGTTTTTAAAATACTTACATATTCAAAGTATTTAGTTCGACCTATCGCGTTGATAAAGTCTCTCGTTGTTAAGTCAGCAATATTTGCTGGTGTTGCAAATGCTTCGCTAAAACTGGCGTTTGCAGAAAAAGGCATGAGTGTATTATCTAAAATAAGCAGCCAATCATTAATTTGACTAAAGGCTTCCCCAAGTACACTTGCTTGCTGGGCATTAGCTCTTTGTTCGGTGATATTAGTGTAAAAGCCCGCAACCTTTAAGGGGCCGCCTGTCTCATTCGTTTCTACTACCCGGCCAACATCTTCATACCAAAGCCAATCGCCATTATTATGTTTTAAACGATAGGTAATATTCCACTGTTGTTTGTTGGCTTCTTTTAAGAACAACTGCCATTTATTGATAACATAATTGCGATCGTGTGGGTGAATTAAGGCAATAAAGTCTTTAATCGCTATGCGGTCTTTGAACTCATTATAGCCAAGTTCAGCCGAAAAACGGTTGGTGTAGAGTATGTCATTGTCTAGATTGATCTCCCATACGCCACTTTTGTTACTGCTTAAGGCAAGCTCTGTTTGTTGTTGTGATTTTAAAACCTCAACATGAGCACGACTGATCGCTTGTTGGCGAGCTCGATATTGCCAAAAGATGATCAGTAATATTGTAAAAATAATTACGCCATATGAGGTCTTTGCTATGGGGGATGTCCAAGGGGCGTGAGCGACATTAAAGCGCAGTTGCCTTGTTGCTGAAATAGCCTCACTCATTTCTGATGAAGACGAAATCGATAAAACGTAATCACCGGGAGGTAATTTTGTGAAGAAAACTTCATTGGTCTTTAATTTATCGTATTGCAACGATGTTGGGCCATCCAGCGTAACCTTATACAGTGTCTTATCTTTATTAATGGTATCAAAATTAGAAAAACTCACACCTAAGCCCATATCTTCTGAGGTGATCTGCAATGGTGAGTTTACATACTTGTAAGGATGATAATTGAGCTCTCGCGATAGTAATGATACATCCGTTATTTCGGTCGTGATGTTACCTATTTCTACAGCAGGTGATAAGAAGTCTTCGGGAGCTGCGATAAGTACACCACGGGTAGAGCCAAAAGCAATCTCACCGTTATCAAAAGTCGTATCTGCGTCGAAATTAAATTCATTAACAGCCAGACCATCTCTTATAAAATAGCTATCGAGCGCAAGTGAGCTCAAATCTAAACGATATAGACCATTTTGTGTACTCATCCATAAAAAGCCGAAACGATCAATTTGAAGACCGAATACTGATTTAGCTTTTAAACCTGATTGACGATTAATGCGGTGTTTTATTTCGTATGTATCTGCATCAATACCTATTAACCCTTCATCAGAAGAGGCGAGCCAAAGTATATTGTTATAATCAATCACCCAATCATGGATAGTCGCAAAAGCTAATGGGTTAAAGTTTGTAGCCTCGTAGACAAGCGTGAGCTTTTGCGTGCTTTCATTATACCTAAACAGCTTACTAGACATACTGATTAGGTACTCGTCAGGGTGAGTTGATAGAGGTTTTAAAAAAGTGTAAGTGTTCGCGGCCTCTAGCTGTTCTTTTAATCCTTTTATAGGGCTAAGTTCACCTGACTTACCATTGTATTTGTAAAAATTTTCTTCATCTACAAATGCAAACTGGTCTGGTCCCATGGTATGAAAACCCCAATTAGGCGTTTTGGTAAGCGTCTCGATTGTTTCTGGGTCACCGTTTAGTTGCACAAGCTTGCCTGTTTGTTTATCAAATAGGCCAAGCCCTATGTACTTCATTAACCATAAAAAGCGGTTATTGCCATTAAGTTCGGCTTTAGCTATTCCATAAATCCCATGTTCACCATGGAAAGCTTTTTCATCATTGCTTACTAAATAGGGCGTTAGCTCTTTGTTGTTTTGGTTATACTTTATAAGGCCATTATCAGTGCCTATCCACAACACATCATCTTCTTGTAATACGGTCCATACATTATTGTTATAGCTATATTGAGGTGTTTTTAACTCAATATGCTTAAACCGCCTTGCTAGTGTTGACCATGTAAACACCCCTTGCGAGCGCGAAGCAAGCCAAAGCAAGCCAGTTTTATCAACCATAACATCAGGTATGGTGTTATCAGTCATCAAAAACTTACTTTGGTCGAAGCTTAGGATAAAGTCGATAGCTAAAGATTCACGGTTGAACTCATACAATCCTTTTTCGGTGACAATATATTCACCAAATGAACTTGCAGAATAGTCCCAGATATTTAACTGAGGAATTAAGAGATTGACCTTTTCAAATGCAAGTAAACGATTAGCGTTAAAGGGAATATCATACATTCCTTCAACTGTACCAACGAGTAAGCCTAGTTGAGGGTCAACATGAAGAAGTTTGACGTTTCTATTATCTTCGGTGATATTTTTTTTCTCGGTGAGCGGGATATGAGAAACATGGTCATCCGCTAAATTTTTAGAAAAGAGCCCCGTCGATGTCCCTATGTATAAAAAGCTATCGTAAATTGTTAGTGCACGAACAATATGTTCTTCTTTATTGATTGAAAACTCATGTAAAAACTTTTTCGACTGCTTATTGTAAGAGTAAACGTGCTGAGAGATTGCAAAATAATAAAAATTATCATCTTCTGTGATAGATAAAATCGGTGAAAAGTAGGGATCTTCTGGATTGAGTTTGCCTGAATATATTTTTTCGACTTTTAGAGTCTTTGGATCAATAAAAAACGCCCCAGAAAACTCCGTACTCACAAATATTTTACCGTTTTGTGTTTTGGCTAGAAATGTAATTTGGCGTTGATCGAGAATATACTCACCAGCAAAAGAGCTTACTTTATAGCCATCATAACGGTTTAAACCTTGATAAGTACCAATCCATATAAAGCCCAGATCATCTTGAACAATTTTAGTTACGCTACCTTGTGTTAGGCCTTCATCGGTAGAAATGCGTTGGATTTGCAGTGCATAGTTTTGTGCCAACGCAGTGGGAATGAGCGCGGAAAAGACAAATAAGAAAACAAAAAGAAAACGTTTAGGCACTGACTGATTAACCCTAAATTAGTGTTTGCGCATAATTTTTAACAAAATATAGCACAATTATGAACGTAATTTATGGTTCTGAAAAGATAATTTAGTAACAATGTCTGCTTAGTTCATATTTAGAAAGCTATGCTATAACTTTAATAATTATCATAGTTTGAGGAAGTAATGCGCCATTCATATATATGCCAACAAAGCCAAGCAATGCTGCTGATCATTGATGAGCAAGCTGGATTAGCCCCTGTTATTGACGATTTTACTAATGTTGTACAACACACAGCTACCTTGTTAAATAGTGCTAAGTTACTGGCGATCCCCTATTTATTTACAGAACAAAATCCTTCGAAATTAGGCCATACCAGTGAAGAACTCGTGCCGTTTATTACAGCAGAAAATTGTTACCATAAAATTCATTTTAGCGCCTGTTTAGAAAATGATTTTAACCACAAGTTAGCTGACTATAAACGAGCTCAGGTAGTAGTCACAGGAACTGAAGCACATGTGTGTGTGTTGCAAACATGTTTAGACTTGCTGGCTGCAGGCTTTCAAGTATTCGTTGTTGAAGATGCCATTGCTTCTCGAAATCAAAACCATAAAAAGCTAGCTATTAAGCAGCTATCTGCAGCGGGTGCTATTATTACTTGTACAGAGAGTGTGATATTTCAATGGCTAGAAAAAGCAGGGACCGATCAATTTAGAGCATTATTGCAATTAATAAAGTGAACCGTTATGCGTATCAAGCCGTATTGGCTCGATTAATTGTGTTTTTGTAAATTATTTAATAATTAAGGCTTTAACTATGACGAGTGTGCGCCGCCTTTTTACTTATTTGTTCCTGTTGTTGTTTATTGAATCTTTGGTTTTAGGTTTTGTTTATTCGACGCTAATAACGGGTGTGGTCACAGGCCTATTACTGCTGTCTTTACCACTTTGGATGCTCTATCAATATCCAACGAGCAAATTAACAGCTCATGTAGTCGCTGCCGGTTGCATGATGTTTTCGTTTTTACACATCCAACAAAGCTACGGCCTCATTGAAGTTCACTTTGAAATATTTATTTTAATGGCAGTATTGATCATGTTTGTTGAATGGCGCGTGTTTATTACAGCGCTTGTCTTTGTTGCCGTTCACCATTTGAGCTTTTACTTTTTACAGATAAACGAGTCTGGTTTTTATGTTTTCGATCCAGACAGGCTGTATTTTAGCACTGTACTTATTCATGCTGTGTATGCCATCGTTGAAGCATTTGTGGCAGGTTATATTGCCAAAACTTTGCATCTGGAGAGAAGCTCGGGTCTTTCTTTAAGCGATACAACAGAACAAATTATGGCTGATGAAAACCGTATAAATATTAGCCTAAGAGCAGATGAGCGCCATAGTAAAGCTGTGGCGGGTTTTAATCGCTTACTTGGCTTTTTATCTCGGGTTGTGGGGGATGTGAAAAGTCAAACTAATGTTCTTAAAAATCAATCTAAACAATTGCTTGAGGTTCATGATGAGCTGCATGAGCAAGCCGTGTTACGTGAGCAGTTGTCTATAGATATTGCACAATCAGGCGAGCGTGTTGCTGAAGGCTTTGCCCATGTTGAACACGAAAGTAATGAATTACAAATGCAATTTGAGCAGTTGCATGTTAGTGCCGCAGACGCATTAAATGAAGTTGCAAATACCGATACCAAAGCAGCAGAGTTGGCAAGCAACTTACAAGAAGCTGATCAGAATATTTCTCAGTTAGTGAATGCTTGTAGTCATATTTCTGAACTCCTTAATGAGATTTCATCAATTGCTGAGCAAACTAACTTACTTGCGCTAAATGCAGCTATTGAAGCTGCGCGTGCTGGTGAACAAGGCCGCGGCTTTGCTGTAGTGGCTGATGAAGTCAGAAACCTGGCAACGCGCAGTAAACATACCACCGATAAAATAACCAATACGCTCGAAAGCTTGATGCAAAACAGTGCTTCATCAACTAAATCAATGCAAGGCAGTGTGGCGTTAATTGAGCAATTGTCAGCGATAAGCTCACAGATGAAACTACAAATTACTGAAATGACAGAGCAAGTTAACCTTGCTGCAAACAGCTCTCAATCGGTTGCGCATGTAGTACAGAGCCAAGCGGGAAATACACGTGCCATTGCCGAGAATTCACAAGCATTAATTGCCAACCAAGCCAAAGACAACCTGATGATCGAAAAGCTTACCGAACGCGTGCAACTCATTGATGAAAGTATTGATGTGATGGAGCAGGGTATTGCCAAATTCAAGTAGCAAGAGAGTGATTGTGGCAATCCTAGTTTGGATTGCCTTGGTTGTAGCTGCTTTATCGATTGCCTACTCTCAACAAATCACACTTTTTGACCCAGATAGAAAACTAGCAAAGCCAAATTGGCTGTCATTATTTCAAACCTCCATGGGGCTTAGCTCAAAGAACAGCAATACCTTATATATTATTGATGATAATAGCTGTGTCTGTTCAGCTCGCTCCCAAGCCCATATTGCTAGCCTTACAGATTATGCTACTGAACAAGATGTTAAAGTTATAAAGCTTAAACCAACCTCAGCAGTGGCGGCACTATTACCCGCTTACCCGGCTGCTGTACTAATTTCGGAAAATCAACAACTTGTATACGCAGGTCCATTGTCAAAAGGACTAGCGTGTTCAAGCTTAGATGGCTTTGTCGAGTTAGTAATTGCAAACTTACGTGCTGGGTTTAATAGTCGGTTTATTAATTCAGATGCCGAGGGGTGTTATTGTGAGATTAGGTAGCAAGAAAATTACACATTCGCTATTTACAATAAAGTTGAAAGTATAATTTTAATTATAGGGTCTAATTTTCGCTTAATTAGATAAAGAGGCCAATTAACTATTGGCCTCTGTAACACGGGAATTATTGAATTTGGCCTCTTATCTCTCCATTTGGATTAGCAGGAGTATGTACATTTACATAATGACCTCCTGAAGCGAGAACAGAGAAAATTTCAGCATTAATCATTAAGCCTGTAGTGCTCATCCAGCGATTCATATCATCATTGTCTTGCTCAAGAGGAGCTAGCACAGGGCCATTTTCACCTGCAAAACCGGTATGAATGTGCGCAGCGCTCGCATCGCTTACTCCTGATGTAAGTACTTGCAATTCAACGCTGTAATCATTGGTGTTTACTAATGCATAGCCATCGCCAGAGGCATCTGTTGTCACCGCAGGAACTTGTTGTTCACCACTTAGTGGGAAGGTCACGAATACATAGTTATCGGTAAGGATTTGGCCTCGCAGTTCACCACTTGGGTTAGCAGGCGTATGCACATTAACGTAATGGCCACCTGATGCGAGTATTGCGAAAATGTCGGCATTGATCATGGTGTTTTCAGGTGTTTGCCACAGATTTGTATTCTCGCTTGACTGCTCTAGCGCAGCAAGTACATCACCATTCATACCGATACGGCCAGTGTGAATGTGTGCAGCAGTAGCATCACTAACACCTTCAGTTAATGCTCTTAATTCTAGATGGTAATTATCCATGTTCACTAATGCATAACCACTGCCTGATGCCATAGTGTCGACAGCAGGAACTTCTTGCATTCCACTGAGTGGGAAAGTAACAAGCTGATAGTTGTCTGTTAGGATCTGGCCTCTAATTTCGCCACCTGGGTTAGCTGGCGTATGAACATTAATATAATGGCCACCTGAAGCAAGTACTGCGAAAATATCAGCATTAATTTGCGTGTTTTCCGGTGTCATCCACATTCCTGTGTCAGTACTTGATTGCTCAAGCGCAACTAATACATCGCCATTTGTGCCAATCCGGCCTGTATGAATGTGAGCGCCTGTTGCATCATCAACGCCCATGGTGCTAACACGTAGTTCTAAGCCGTAATTATCCATGTTAATTAATGCATAAGCTTCGCCGCTAGCGTTACTCATAACGGCAGGTACCTCTTGCTTACCGCTAAGTTTAAAGGTTGTGAAGATATAATTGCTGGTAAGAATTTGTCCGCGAAGCTCGCCACCAGGGTTACCCGGAGTATGGACATTCACGTAATGGCCTCCAGAAGCCAGTACTGCAAAAATATCAGCATTGATTTGAGTATTGCTTGGCGTCATCCACACGTTGCTGTCGTCCATTGATTGTTCAAGAGCGACTAATACATCGCCATTTGTACCAATACGACCTGTATGAATGTGCGCAGCGCTGGCATCGTCTAGGCCTGAAGTTACAACAGTAAGCTCGACACTGTAGTCGGTAGTATCAACTAATGCATAGCCATCACCACTTGCCATTGTGTTAACCATTGGTACTTCTTGATTGCCACTTAAAGCGAATGTAGCAACAGCGTAGTTATCCGTTAGGATCTGGCCGCGGATTTCACCACCGGCATACTCCGGCGTATGAACGTTGACATAATGACCACCATCTAAAAGGATTGCTAGGGTATCACTATCGATTGTTGTACCTTCTGGGACTACCCAATCTGTCATTACTTCATCATCTTGCTCTAGAGCAACAAAAACATCACCATTTGAACCTAATTTTCCAGTGTGGATATGAGCCGCCGTTGCGTCATCAACACCCATAGTCACTGCACGAAGGCGCAATTCTGTTGTGACACTGTCGTAAGACGCATAGCCATAACCCATTGCGTCGCTGTCGTTCATAGGTACTTGTTGTTCGCCATTTAAAACAAAGGTGATGATACTGGTTGTATCAGGCACAATTTGCGCACGTAATTCACCATTAGCATACTGCTCAGTGTGTAGATTTATATACCAATCGCCATCCATCAAATCAGCGATTAAGCTTTCATCAAGGTCAGTAATTGCGACTTCATACATACCATCGGTGGTGGCTTCAAATGTGAATGCAACATCGCCATTAGCACCTAAGTCGCCGTCATGTATATGTGCTGCGCTAAAGCCCTCGACTGAGCTTGCGTCAAGTGTTGCGCGAAATTGCATTAAACTTTCGTCAAGCTCTACTGTTGCAGTTGCTGTTTGCATTGAGTTATTCATCGGCACTTCTTGCTTGCCGCTCAATGTAACGGAGTAGGTCATACTTGGGCTGAATTCTTGAACTGGGGGTGGAGTAACCACTTCGGTTTTTTCGTCGTCATCATCGCTGCATGCTGTGATAAATAGCAAGCTTGTTGCCAAGAGTAAGTATTTCATCGTTCTGCCTTATATATTTGTATGTTCGGACGTTACGACGTGTCCATCACAACAAAGTGAACGAGGGAGATTTGAAAAGCGATCACAAAAGGTTATTAAAAAGTTATCAAATAGTAATTTATAACTAGTTTTTGCAATTAACTAAATTATGCTTTGGGGAAACAAGTACAAGGTGAGTGCTTGAGTATGCTTTAAGACTTTAAATAGAAAGATTTGGATGCTTAATAGGTACGTTTTGTGCATTAATTTCTTTTTAAACAGCACAGCTTAAAAGTGTCAAAAAAATAACCTTAGGAATATCATGCAAGTTACTCCATTTTCATCTTCTGTATTGTCAGACCCTGTGGGTCAGAAAAATAAAAATGATCTAAATCTAAACACCAATAATGCAACAAACAGCTATGCCAAAAATAATGAGCAAAATAACAATGTAGATTCTGACACAGAGACAAAACCAGATACCCCACTCACTCAGCAAGAGTTAGTTGCTAAGATTAAAGAACTGCAAAATAAAATTAATATTGTAGAGACAAATGAAGAGTTAACGCCTGAGCAGCGTGAAGTGCAACTAAAAGAATTAAATGAGCAGTTAGACGATGAGGTTAATGCTGTTCAGCGAGCAGTGAAAAGCAATGTTTCTTCGATGATCAATTCACTATTTTCAATGCCTAGCAATAATCACTCAGGTATGCTTTTCAATAACAAGGCATAAAGTGTAATTAGAGGGACTCTTTTGCGGTTTAAAGTTTGGGTAAGTAGTGCAAAATTGCCGCAGGCTTTAATAGCTAAATTATTAAGCCTGTTAATTTGGGGTTACTGAAAAATCATTAACTTTAGTTATGCTTTTGGTGCGGTCGTCTTAAGTAGCTACTTGCCCACATTACTGACAAACAACAACTAGCAAATTAGATCTTACAAAAAAATTTAAAAATTTTTCTTTCCCCGCCTTTGACTAACCGTCCATAACATAAGGGGAAATTTTTATGCGTGTGCCATTTAGACAGTTCTGGTTCAAAAGTTATGTAAATATTGTCTATAACACTATTGCGAACTATTACCGTTTAGATTAATATGCATTCCATCAACAGAAATGAGAGTGGTTTGCATTCATGTATATTTGCCTTTGCCATGGTGTAACTGACAAAAAAATTGAACAAACAATTGATGATGGCGCGATGACTATGCGTGAATTATCAAAAGAGCTGCAGGTGGGTACCCAGTGCGGCAAGTGTTGTGGTTGTTGTAAAAAAATTCTCAATCGTAAACTAATCGAAATTGCTGATATTACTGAGCAAGTAGCTTAATCTATTTGCTCTTAAAGCCGTTAAAACCTTTTTATTACTACTTTTTACTTCTTTATCCCTCCATATTAGTTTTTATTTGCTTTTAATCCGTTCATTTATTAGGGTAATAGTATAACGATCACGTGTATCTCACGTTAAATCAATGGTAGGAAGCCATGATACTAGACTCTTCAAAACTCCTTTTTTGTGTATTATTTTTGTATATTTCTGGTTGCGCACAATTACCTTCAAGAGAGTCTATTCAACCAAGTTATGCCATTGCAGCAGATACACCCAGTACTATAGGAGATGCGGTGGGTAATAATCATCCTGGATTATCTGGTTTTTATCCTCTAGCAGATGGGGTCGATGCCTTTGTAGCTAGATTGGCACTTATTGATTCTGCAGAGCACACCATTGATGTGCAGTACTATTTATACCACAGACAGCAAACCACTATATTATTTACGGCTTTTTTATTAAAAGCTGCGGAGCGTGGGGTAAGAGTACGTTTACTACTCGATGATTTATCGCAAGCAGATAGTGAATTAGACCTCGCTGCACTGGCTGTTCATCCTAATATTGAAGTTCGTTTATTTAATCCCTTTCCTAACCGTCGTTTTAAAGCGCTTGGCTTTCTAAGTAATTACAGTCAACTGTCAAGACGAATGCATAATAAGAGTTTTATTGTTGATAATCGGATTTTTATCACTGGTGGCCGAAATATTGGCAATGCTTATTTTTCGGCAGAAGATCATTCTGAATTTATTGATTTAGATGTCATGAGTGCTGGAGAGATTGTTCCAGAGGCATCAAAAGCCTTTGATTTGTATTGGAATCATCAACTTTCTTACCCTGTTGAAGAGTTACATGGTTCACGAGATGAGCAATCTTTGGTTGATATTACAAACACACTTTCAAGCTATGTTGAGCAAAACCAGCAAAGTAATTATGTTGAACAATTACGTGAAAGTGAGTTTGTAAAACGGCTTCAAAATGATGATATTAAGTTTGATTGGCAAAAATCTGTGCTGTTTTACGACCATCCCGATAAAGTGATGAATGATGTCAATGAGCGCTCTGCAAACATGTCACCACTATTATTTAAAGAAATGGGTGAGCCCAAGCACAGAGCAATTATAATTTCACCGTATTTTATTCCTCGCGATTCAGGTGTGAAACTGTTAACAAACTGGGCTCAAAAAGGTATTGATGTCACTATTTTAACGAATTCTTTAGCTGCTACGGATGTATCCGCGGTGCATGCCGGTTATAAAAAATACCGAGAAGATCTCATCAAGGCTGGGGTAAAGCTTTGGGAATTAAAACCCAGTGATCTAATGGCTATTAAGCGCAAAGCAGGGCGCAAAGTTACAGGGTCATCGCAAGCAAGCCTACACGCAAAAACCATGACCTTTGATGATGAAAGGATTTTTGTGGGCACCATGAACCTTGACCCTCGCTCACTTGATTTAAATACCGAGATGGGAGTGTTAATCGAAAGCGAAAAGCTTAGTCGCTTTTTAGCCCATTGGGTTGATACGCAAATGCCCGAATATGCCTGGAAAGTTGAACTTAAAGATGATGACTTAGTTTGGCTCGACACAGTAAGTAATGAGCAGTTTGATGAAGAACCACAAACATCATCTTGGCGGCGTTTTCAGGTTTGGTTTATTTCGCTATTCCCCATAGAAGATGAGCTCTAAATCATTCACTCAGTATTTGTATCTAAGCCCAACTTTTTAGTTGGGCTTTTTGTTCTCAGTCTTTAGTTGTTAGCTATTTCGGGATAAAAAATTGCAATTGAGCGTACACGTGTAAACCCATTGTATTCAAGTGCTTAGCATACAAAGAAAAAATAAATATAAAAAAATGTTAAAAAAACTGGTTGGACCAATTGATCTATTGCTCATTTTGTGACGTAATGTAGGTATTACTATCTGGTCGGATGAGTTTATTATGAGCTTACGTACAAAATTAAAAAAAGTATTACCTAGTATTTCAATTACAGAACAAGAAGCGTTAGATGCGGGTGATGTTTGGTTAGAAGGTTCAATCTACCAAGGTAAACCTGACTTCGATGCACTTCGTGACGTGCCAGCAGCTAAGCTGAGCGCTGAAGAACAGGCATTCTTAGATGGCCCAGTTAAAGAATTATTATCAATGATTGATGATTCTGAAATTCAAAATGGTGTACATCTTCCTGACTACATTCTTGATTTCTTGAAAAAAGAGCGCTTTTTCTCGCTTATCATCCCTAAATCATTCGGCGGTTTAGAGTTCAGCCCTTATGCAAACTCTACTATTGTTGCGACTATTGCGACTAAGAGTTCTGCGGTTGCGGTAACCGTGATGGTTCCTAACTCTCTAGGCCCAGGTGAGCTATTACTACACTTCGGTACTAAAGAACAGCAAGATCACTACTTACCACGCCTTGCAAATGGTCGTGATATTCCATGTTTCGCGCTTACTAGCCCAGAAGCGGGTTCAGATGCGGGTGGTATTCCAGATATCGGTGTTGTTAAACGTGGTCAATTCAATGGCGAAGAAGTTTTAGGTTTAGAAATTACTTGGGACAAACGCTACATCACACTAGCACCTATTGCGACAGTATTAGGTTTAGCATTTAAAGTGGTTGACCCTGATGGTTTACTAGGTGGTAAAGAAAACCTAGGTATTACCTGTGCGCTTATTCCTAAAGATCACCCAGGTGTTCAGCTTGGTAATCGTCATGACCCTATGGGTATTCGTTTTTACAACGGTACGACACGCGGTGAAAAAGTATTTGTACCAATGGACTTCATCATTGGTGGTCAAAAGAACATCGGTCGTGGCTGGCAAATGCTGGTTAGCTGTTTAGGTGCAGGCCGTGGTATCTCGTTACCGGCACTAGGTGTTAGTTCATCACAAGTGGCATTTAAAGGTGCTTCTGAGTACGCAGCTGTGCGTGAGCAGTTTGGTTTGGCGATTGGTCAATTCGAAGGTATTCAAGAGAAGCTTGCTGATATCGCAGGTAAAACTTACCTTCAAGAAGCAATGCGTGTATTAACAACAGAAGGTTTAGGCATGGGCTTAAAACCATCTGTAGTCACTGCGATTGCTAAATACCACATGACAGAAATTGGCCGTAACGTGCTTGATTCAGCAATGGATATTCAAGCAGGTAAAGCGATTCAAAATGGTCCGCAAAATACATTAGCAAGTGGTTATGTTGCTCAACCTATCGCAATCACGGTTGAAGGTGCAAACATTCTTACTCGTAACCTAATGATTTTTGGTCAAGGTGTAATGCGTTGTCACCCTTACCTGCAATCTATGGTTGAGTCTATCCACAGCGAAGACAAAAATGCAGACAAAGAATTCAACAGTATCTTACGTAAAACAGTGGGCTACAGCGTAGCTAACAGCTTACGAGCTTTCCGTTTAGGTGTATTACCGTTTACTGCGGGTGCTAAATCGTCACTACCAGAAGTACGTGAATACGAAAAAGCAGCGCACAAACTATCTGCAAAACTTGCAGTTTACGCTGACTTCTCGTTATTGGTACTGGGCGGCAAACTTAAGCAAGCAGAAATGTTATCTGCACGTTTAGGTGACGTAATGAGCTTCTTGTATGCGGCGATGGCATCGATTAAATACTACGAGCAAAAAGTAGCAAGCAGTGAACGTGAGCAAGCTGCGCCTTACTTCCACTATGCGACTCGCTTTGCACTACAAAGCGCTGAAGAAGCACTGCATAAGTTCCTAGATAACTTCCCTGCAAGTGGTACTCGTAAGTTTATGCGTTTCATTACTATGAACTACTCAAAGAAAATGCCTAAGATCAGCGATGATTTAATCCTTGAACTTGCGACTCAAGCGCAAATGGATACGGCATTTAAAGCGCAAATCACTCACTTGGTTAATCCAATTGAAGGTGATGGTCATTACATCAATGAGCAAGCGTACAAAGCGAAAATGGCGTGTCTTGATTTACTTGCAAAAGTTAAAAAAGCACTGCGTGCTAAAACTATCAAGCCGGGCGTTCGTTTTGCAGAAACTCTTGATAATGCACTTGTTGCAAGTGTTATCAACGAAGAAGAGTATGCAAAACTGATTGACTACAACAAGAAACGTGAGAAAGCGATTCGTGTTGATGAGTTCGATTTTGATATGAACTTACTGGATGACAATGCAAAGCCAGTTAACCCACTTAAAAGTGTGGTAAACGAGTAATTCAACAATGCAAGTCCTTAGCAGTATTAGGACTTTATCTTCGAAAACCCGTGTTTAGCACGGGTTTTTTATTGCCTATAGGCCGTTGTGCCAGTAGCTAATTTCACCTACCATTGCCATTCGTTTTTTAAATCATAGAGCGTTATGGATCTTAGGCAATTTGTTACTTCTCACTTTTCAAACATTACAGAGCTACAGCAAGCGGCATCAGTATGGAGCGGATGCGGTGAGATTATTCGTTGCCAAATGAATGGTGCTGCTACGGTAATTAAAGCGATTGAAGTGCCTAGCCAGATTAATCATAGTCGTATAAAACAAAGTGATTTTGCACTTGCCAGAAAGCGCCAATCTTACTTAGTCGAATTTAACTGGTATCGGCATTATTCTAATCAATTACCCCATGAAGCTGCAACAATCCACTGTGTTGATGCAATACAAGAGGGCACTAAGCAAGCGTTATTATTTAGTGATTTCGTAGCACATGGTTACCAGCAAGCACATGCTACACACAGCCACATTCAAGCAATTATAAACTGGCTTGCACATTTTCATGCTTTTCATTTAGCAAGCTCATCCGAGGGACTTTGGCCTCGAGGTAGTTATTGGCATTTAGCAACACGGCCAGATGAGTTACAGCGTATGAGCGATTTAAGCTTAAAAGCGCAGGCGCAACCTATTGATACTGCGCTGAGTGAGTCACCTTACCAAACGTTAATTCATGGTGATGCTAAGCTTGCCAACTTTGCGATTGCGCCACAAAACCAACATGTTCTTGGCTATGATTTTCAATATGTTGGCAAGGGTGTTGGGGTGATTGATCTGATGTATTTTTTAGGCAGTTGTTTAGATGATACAGCATTAAAATCAGTTGCAGATGATTATTTAAATCGTTATTTTGACACTCTTACCCTAGCACTAAAACGCTTTCAACCGAGTATAAATCCTGTGCATGTTGTTAGTAGTTGGCGAGCGCTATGGTGTTACGCATGGAGTGATTTTTATCGTTTTTTAGCAGGTTGGAGCCCAACTCATGCAAAAATAAATGGCTACATGCAGCAGCAATTTGCAACGTACTTAACAAATACAAAGGAATAACAATGAATAAGCCAATGCGATTTGCCATTATTGGCTGTGGTGCTGTAACCGAAGTGAAAAGCGGCCCAGCTTATCAACAAGCAGAAGGTATTGCGCTTATTGGAGTGACACGCCGCGACCTAGAAAAAGCCCATGATTATGCTAAACGCCATAATGTAGCAAAGGTGTACACTTCGCCAAGTGAACTAATAAACGATAACAGTGTTGATGCAGTGTATATCGCCACGCCGCCAGATAGCCATAAAGCGTTTGCTCTTGAAGTGGCAGCGGCAGGTAAACCTTGTTGTATAGAAAAGCCACTTGCGCCAAGTTATCAAGATAGCCTTGACATTGTCGCAGCGTTTAAAGAAGCTAAACAGCCGCTGTTTGTGGCTTATTATCGTCGTTCGTTACCGCGCTTTAATCAAGTTAAACAGTTACTTGAACAAGGTGCCATTGGTAAGCCGCGTCATGTAAGTTGGCATTTAAGTAAGTCGCCGAATCCCCTAGATTTATCGGGAGAGTATAATTGGCGTACCGATCAAACAGTAGCACGAGGCGGTTACTTTGACGATTTAGCCAGCCATGGCCTTGATTTACTTGCCTACCTTTTAGGTGATTTTAATAAGGTGCATGGTTTATGTGCCAATCAACAAGGCTTATATTCTGCATTCGATGCCATAACCGCGCACTGGCAGCATCAATCTGGTGTTACAGGCACCGGAAGCTGGAACTTTGCCTCAGCAAATCGTTTTGATGATGTAATGATTTATGGCAGTGAAGGCGAGCTTAGCTTTAGTGTATTTGATGAAAAGCCCATTGTGCTTAACAACGCAAAGGGAACACAACAGTTTGTAATTGATAACCCAGCACACATTCAACAATATCATGTTGAAAACATGGCGAATTATTTTTATGCCCAGCAACCACACCCATCAACTGGTGAAACTGCACTACATACAAGCTGGGTTATGGAGCAGATTTTATCGGCTTAGTGCTCAAACGCTGCATTGAAGGCATTTACAATTTGTGTGTTTTCACCTTCGTGAAATAGCGCCATTAAACGCTGAGTAATTAATGTGCGTACCTTTTCGGTTTTAAGTGCTTTGTCGAACAGTGCTACGGCTTGTTTGCCGACCTCTGTCGGTGAACAGGCAATATAACCAAACAACGCGGCTTTTTCTGGCTTAAGGCTGATATAGCGAATGTGACTTAGACCCGGTGCTCGCTTATAGCGATTGTTAAATACAGTTTGGTATTCTAAAACTGCATCAATTTTATTTTGAAATAGCATCTGACCAAGCCGAGGTGCATTGGTTGCCCCTTCTAACATAAAAAAGTGCTCATCATCTAAGCGTATAAAGTTATCAATTTCTTCTGAATATGAGCGGCCCTTGATGATGCCTATTGTTAAATTGAAGTCATTAATAGCTTGTAGCAGGGTAATGGAATCAGGGATCTTTGGCTTGTTGAATACCACCAATTTGTTAGCAGGAAAAGCCATCAGAGGGTATTGACTAAATACGGCTTGGGCCTCACGGTCAGGGGTTTTTAATTTATTGTATAAGCAAACATTATTCATTTTGCTCAACTGCTGCCATTCTCTTAACCGACTTGCCGGTATAAAGTGCAGGCTGATTTCATCACCTAACTCAGCGGCAGCAGCAAGTAAAAACGTAGTGGCTTCATTTTCTGGATTGCCGCCATCTTGGGGGATAAAGTCAGCCATCATCTGAATATTGAGTGTTTCACTGTGGGTTGGTAAGGAAATGCAACAAAATAGTATTAAGGTAAATGTGAGTGTTTTCATTACAGCTTAACCCAAAAAATAATTAAATCTTAAATATTGACCGTACGTGTTGTTGCAAAAAAATTAAAATTTGCACACAGCTGTTTAATTTTAGACCAGTTGTTCGAATTAATGCAGTAAGTATGCAATTTTTGCAGTCGAGTAGACTATTTTGCGCTAAAATAGGCGTAATTTATTTCATTTAGGTTCTACTTATGTCTATCCATGTTATTACTCATCCGTTAGTTCAACACAAACTTGGCCTTATGCGCGCACAAGGTATTAGCACAAAAAGTTTCCGTGAGCTGGCGTCTGAAGTAGGTACTTTGCTTACATACGAAGCAACAAAAAACCTACCATTAGAAAGCGTGCAGATCACTGGATGGGATGGTTCAAACCTCAATGTAGAGCACATTAAAGGTAAAAAAATTACTGTTGTGCCGATTCTACGTGCCGGCCTTGGTATGATGGATGGCGTTATGCAATTATTACCTGCTGCAAAAGTAAGTGTTGTAGGTTTGCAGCGTAACGAAGAAACATTGGAGCCAGTGCCATACTTTGAAAAACTGGTTGGTAAAATTGATGAGCGTTTAAGCCTTGTTATTGACCCAATGCTGGCAACGGGTGGTTCAATGATCGCCACAATCGATATGCTGAAAAAAGCAGGCTGTAAAGATATTAAAGTGATTGTACTAGTGGCAGCACCTGAAGGTGTAGAAAAAACCCTTGAGGCGCACCCAGATGTTGAAATCTTCACGGCATCACTAGATAGTCACTTAAACGAAAAAGGCTATATCATCCCAGGCTTAGGAGATGCCGGTGACAAGATCTTTGGTACAGTGTAAGGCGTGCACGTGGAAAATCATCAAACATTTTCGTTAAAAACAATTCTAACCGGCGCGCAAATGCTGTTTGTTGCATTTGGCGCACTGGTACTTGTGCCGTTACTGACAGGCCTTGATCCCAATGTGGCTTTATTTACCGCAGGCCTAGGAACCTTGCTGTTTCATGTGGTTACCAAAGGCCAAGTTCCTATCTTTTTAGCATCGTCTTTTGCTTTTATTGCACCTATTATCGCCTCAGTACAAATGTGGGGTATTCCTGCAACTATGGGCGGTTTAATGATGGCAGGCTTTTGCTATTTTGCACTTAGCTTGATTGTAAAATTTAAAGGCGTGAATGCACTGCATAAAGTGTTACCGCCTGTGGTTGTTGGCCCAGTCATTATGGTGATTGGTTTAGCCTTAGCGCCCGTTGCTGTGAATATGGCAATGGGTAAAGCAGGGGATGGCAGTGCGCAACTAGTTCCTTATGAACAAGCTATCTGGGTGTCTGGTTTATCATTATTGGTTACGCTGATTTTTGCGGTATGGGGTAAAGGTGTATTTAAACTTATTCCTATTCTTGCTGGTGTTGTAGCAGGTTACCTTGCTTCGTTATTTATAGGTATTGTGGAATTTAATGCGGTTACTGAAGCTCGCTGGTTTGCTGTACCTGCATTTACTTACCCTGAGTTTAAGTGGCAAGCTATTTTATTTATGGTGCCTGTGGCCATTGCGCCAGCTATAGAACATATTGGCGACATGATGGCAATTAGCCAAGTCACGGGTAAAGACTATTTAAAGAAACCGGGCTTACATCGCACTTTATTGGGTGATGGTTTAGCAACCTCAGCGGCATCGGTTTTTGGTGGTCCACCTAATACAACCTACTCTGAAGTAACGGGGGCGGTCATGCTTACGCGTAACTTCAACCCTCGAGTGATGCTTTGGACTGCTATCATCGCGATTGTGCTCGCATTTGTGGCAAAAATGGGTGCGGGTTTACAAACTATTCCGGTTCCTGTGATGGGCGGCATCATGATTTTACTATTTGGCTCAATTGCCGTTGTAGGCTTAAATACTTTAGTAAAATCAGGTGAAGACCTTACCGCGCCTCGCAACTTGACTATCATCGCACTGATTTTAGTGTTTGGTATTGGTGGCATGCACCTCGGCGGTGACGAGTTTAGTTTGCAAGGTGTGAGCTTATGCGCAATTTTAGGGATTATCTTAAATGCTGTCCTCCCCAAAGCAGTGCAACAAGTTGATTAGAACTTAAAAACTGCTTAAATATTGCACCAAAAAAGCGCGTTAAATACGCGCTTTTTTTGTAACTATATAAAAAATAACGAGTTATAAAACTGGTCTACTAACTGCATTTATCTCTATGTCATACTGGTAGGAGCGATTATGCAAGAGGCAAATGTTGTGGATATTACCCCGTTTTTAGCGAAACATCAGTTACCACTCAAGTATCAATACTTAAGTGAGCAGTTTTTTATACCCCTCGCGCAAGATATTTTGAGCGCAAAAATGACCGGTCAATCTATGCTGGTGGCTATCAACGGCTGCCAAGGCTCAGGAAAAACAACCCTCGCTGATTTTTTAGTGACTTGGGTTAATAGCAATACTGAATTTAACAGTGTGTCATTATCAATCGATGACTTTTATTTAAGTCGTGATGCACGCACTGAGTTTGCTAAAGATGTTCATCCCTTGTTTGCCAGTCGTGGTGTACCAGGTACGCATGATACGCAATTAATGGAGCAAACCTTATCGGCCTTGTTGGCAGGTAAAGTGGATGTGCCATTACCTCAATTTGATAAGCTAACCGA
>NZ_JAKGBG010000040.1:0-45915 GCF_021532595.1 Pseudoalteromonas sp. OFAV1 | reverse complement strand
GTAAAAACGGTGAAAGTAATATTGAATTAGGAAAAATCTACGGCATGACGGAGTACGACTTGTTGTATTTAAGGCCGATTTTAGAATCAAACGATATTCAATTAGCCTTAATTGATGTTAGAAAGCTTAATATTCAAGGATTACCGGAGTTTAGAAACGAGTTAATTCCTTTATCAAAGAAGGATATTTCACCGACACCGGAGAGACCTTTATCTCGAGTACTTGTTGTTGAAGGCTTAGGTATCAATGTTCTTGATATGATGTATCGAGGTGCTGCTTGGCGCGGATTATATAAAGAAATTATGGAACAAGATTGTGTATGTAAGCTTAATTTCAGTGCGAGCGCACCATTTGCAAAATACCGTAACATTCTTTTAAATAATGGCGTTTCTGACCGTTTACATTTCTCTGTAATACCACTACCGACTCTTTTGGAGTATGACTTTGTAATTGATGATGGTTCATTAGGTTCTCTTTCATTTAGTCATACTGTGCCATTTAAAGAGCAGGTATCATCGTTTGTTGAAGGTTTTGAAAATATGACGGTTGCTCCATTAAGTCTTGGACCAATATCTACTTTTTTAAATGCTGAACTGGATGAAAATAAGGCCAAAAAAGAGTATTCAAAAAAAGCGAAAGAGCTAGATAAAAAGATCCATGAATTGACAGGTTCAAAAGGGAAGAACAGAGTTGTTCTTTTAAATGGGCAAGGTGAATTTAAACATCAGATTATGCCAATTGAGGTTCAGGAACTGATAGTTAAGACATTAACTGATCGAGAATATACAGTCCTTTCAATGGGAGAGGTTAAAGGCGCCGAAGACGTTTCAGTTATGATTGATGGGTATCTTGATGTATCAGCTGTGGTAGATGCAGTAGACTATGTTATCACAGCAAACAACCCGGTTCTGCCACTTGCGGTTGGTAATGGTACAAGAACGATTCTACTATCAGTAGGTTCAAAAATGGGGATCTATAAAACTCAACCAGCTCTATTGTTTGAGATACCTATTCTAGACGATAGTATTCTGAAAAATATGAACAAGATTTCAACATCGCAGTATGAAGAAATTCATGATGCTTGGATGTCATTTGATGTAGATAAAATTGTTACAGGGATGAGATCGTTGTAATGGATGCGTTAGACCGTTTTCTAGTATTCACGATAAATAGTGTTAAGTACGCAATACCGTTGTTGTTATCTAAAGAGATTATTAGAACAGAATACAACAATGTATTTTACGATACTGGCGAACTTAAAATGCTGATAAAGAATTCTATGGGAGACTTTATTGAGCTCAAAGATATTAATAAGGACTTAGGGTTAGGTAAATCTCCTCATGGTGAGGGTGAAAATGTAACAATTATATCATTAAATAAAGGTGAGATTAGCTTTGCGTTTCCTGTATGTTCAGTAAATAATATTACAGATTCAGAGAACTATCGAATTGCTGATGCTCCTAAGTTGATAAAAGGCTCAGGCCTAGTTAATAAAATACTTATTAATAACACCAAAGAAAGTGAATTGATAAGTATTATAGATTTTCCCTCCATGATTTAATATCTTAAGTGGACTCTTTAGGGTCCACTTCCTAAAACTAAAGTCGTATTTTTCGGTTTTGCACCTATACATTTAAATTAGGTATTGACTCGCTATCTTTTTTGTGTTGTAATTAACTTAATCTAAAAAAAGATATTTGAAGGAATAAACATGAATAAGCGACTCTTATTGGCACTAGTGGTATCGACTACTCTTACTGCATGCGGCGGTGGTGGTGGCGGCGATAAAGGAAAGACAGAAGTAATCGCAGACACACTGGAACAAACACGAACTTCTGTAAAGAACGAAATTATAGAAGCTAGTTCTCAATATGACTACAACACTTCCTTTGAAAATGTTTATACCTTTTATGAAAAACTAGGTTATGAAACAGGCGTTGTTGAAAAATCAGGTTTAGAGTCAACATCAGAACTGTCAGTCGTATTTTCTTATAAAGAAACCTTTAAAGATTCGATTGATTCACTTCTTACTAAAGTCGGCTCAGCAACTAGCGAATCTGTATTGAAGGGCTATTTAAATGATCTTGCATCAATTGAATCTCAGTACGAACAAAATGTCATTCAAAACTTAAAAGGTTTTGAAGTTGTAAATAAAGGTTATATGCCGGATGTGAGTGTTACCGCATTTACAGAGTATGACGGAAAATCTACCTTATTTGAAGGTAACTCAAAATTTGGTGAAGAAAAAGATGGTAAATGGGTATTCAACACCGAATACAAATTTTTAGAAACAATGAGTGTTGTAGCTGGCACTTGTGAAATGGAAATTTAAGGCAGCAATCATGAAAAAAGCAAATTTATTAGCAGCAGCTCTAGCATTCGTTTCAATTAATGCTTTAGCGCAACCAGAACTTGTTGATGTAGTTATTACGGACAAGAGTGGCAAGACTCAGCTAGTTAGCGTTGAGCGTGATAATTTATCGCATTTCAAAAACACAAAAGCCCAAGAAGGCCTTTTGGTCGAAACTAATCCTTCACTATTCATTGCGCCACCAAAAAAGGATTTGGCCGAGGAAACAATTGACTTGTTTACAATGAAAAGCACTTCAGTTGGCACCGGTAATGATCCTGATTTAGATAAGCAGCTGTACTTGCATGCTCGTACAGAATCAAATCTAACGGGAAGTAATGTACAAAGCGCGTGGGAACTTGGCGAGCAAGTAAAAACGCCAAAAATTGCCATCTTGGATAATGGTTTCTTACAAGAAGGTCGCTTTCAAGATGTTGTTGCTAAAAAGTCTGTCTCATTTCTGCCTGCAAAGTATGGCCAATCGGGTTGGGATAGTTCTGAAGAAGAGCTCGCTTGTGCAACTGGCCATGGCTTAGGTGTTGCGGGATTGATTGGCGCGAAACGTGGTGATAATTTTGGTATCGCGGGAATTGTTGATGCTGATCTTTACTTAGTACAAGTTCTTTCGTGCTCACAAGGATCTGGTACGCTATATAACTCTGCATTAGCAATTCGTTGGGCGGCGGGTGATACAATTGAAGGTTTTGAGACATTAGAAGAACCTGTTGATATTATCAATATGTCTTTTGGTGCAGAAGTGGCATATTGTCCTTCTTACATGCAAGATGCTATTAATTATGCGAATAGTAAAGGTGTTCTTGTAGTGGCCGGTGCTGGTAATGATAGTCAAGATGTATCTCAATTTACAGCGGCGAATTGCCAAGGTGTAGTTAGAGCATCTTCGATTTCTCCAGACACTAATGATTTAAGTGACTTTGCTAACTATGGGGATGTAACTGTTGTTGCGCAAGGCGATAGAGTGTTTTCGTATGGTAATACAAAGACAACCGATACTGACCGTGTACGTTGGAGTGGAACTTCGTTCTCAGCGCCAATTGTTTCAGGTTCACTGGCTCTAGCTAAGGCTCACGCGCCAACATTGACTAATAGTGACCTAATTACAATCATGAATAACACGGCCATTGAGAATACAAATTCTGAGTGTTTAACAAAAGGGTGCGGTAACGGTTTGATCGACACGTATGCACTAGTTCAGAAAGCTAAAAGCATTGAGGAAGATGGTTATGGCTATATCAGCTCAGTACTTGGCAATAAACAACCGTGTGAATTGAAACTGTATGAGACAGCGACTGGTGTATTCTCTCGTCTATGTGCTTCATTTAATGTTAACTTGAATCCAATCACGGATATGTCAAAAGATGGTTCGATTGCTAAGCTGTATAAAACCTTGAAGACAGGTACTCAATCAGAGTTAGTTCTAGAGACTGAAAAAACAGAGTTTATTGTTGCTGATTTAGACTTAGAAAATTACACATACCATTATGAGCTGTGTAACGGTGAATCGTGTGGCGATAAATACGCATTAACTTATAAAGGTAATGAGCCACCAGCTTCATGTAAAGAATAATAGTTATGTTAAGTTGCAAAGCGTACAAAATTGTACGCTTTTTTCGTTCTAACTTAATATTCGAGACCAGAGGAAGCAACCTTCTCTCTACAAAGTAAGTCACTATATGTTTTCTCTGGAATGTCATATAAGCTTCCAACTTGCTTCAATGTAACATTATAGTCCTGCATTCGCTTAGAAGCTGAGTGATTAAGAATAAACTTAGAGTGCCCAGATTCTCTTAGACTTACTTCTTCAGCTACATCACTAGGCTTCTTTTGAAACCCTGTTATGGTTCTACCAATATCCGTTAGTACTAAGCCTTCGTATTCATCTAACATCATACTATCTGAGATACCAAGTCGAGACATTGTTTCTAATGTCTGGATTCTGTCAATACCCATGATGCCGGAATGAAATTTGTTATGGCCCTTAGGAAGCTTTGAGTCGTAAGTTGGAATTACATCATAGCTAATTGTGGAATCTGGGTTTTCTGCGTTATAGCGATTAACGCCATCGGCGAATGGATTGCGCTCAATGGGTAGTTTAGTTAAGATGCGAGGAGCTAGGCCCTTTTTAGCAAGCTCATAAGCTGTTTTTTCGAGATGTTCATATTCTCCATCGATTAACTTTTGCGGAAGCAATGTGCTATAAATATTGCTTGGCAAACTATTTAACTCGACCTGTTTCATCAGATTTTCAAGCGCTTGTTTAGCTTGGATGTCGATTTCATTATGAATGCGCTCTATTGGTGTCGGGTTGTCATATACATGAGCTTTAATTTTTTGAAACTGAATATCGACATTGAGTGTTTTCATTGTTTTTGAAATGTCGTTTAACAACTGTTTTGTTTTTGGATGATAAAAACGGTCTTTTTTGAATCCTTTATCCAATAAATCAATAACAGTCTGGCAGTCAGTACCAATATACACCTTTTCAATAGATAAAATATTATCATCGCGAACTTCACGCAATTTTTTAAGGCTATGCAGTATAGCAATCATTTCACCATGATTAGGGCACTGTACGGTTGTTACAGAGCCTTTAAAGCTTAGGTTGTGATTGCCGACAGCAATTCTACCTGCGACACCGGCTGCGTTTGTTCTCTCGAGATAACTCGCGTCAGTTATAATAAAAGCGTCCATATATTGCCTATATAAAATAGTTATTTATCTTAATTATAACATAAATCACTTTTTCTATTTACACGTGGCAGAATCTTGCTTTTGTATCTTTTTTTAGGTAAAATAGATGGATATTTGATAGAAGAATGAGTTTATGGACGCTTTAGAAGAGCAGAAATTGCTATTAAAAATTATTGAAGATGGCCTTGTGGGCATGCTTACAAATATTGAGATCAATCAATTGAAAGGTATGCGAGCCAGTACATTAAAAAAATGCGCGGCTAAAATATGGGAGCTTGCAGCTGTAGTTGAAACTAATGTTGCGACTGATGTTGTCAGCGAACTGTCAGGCCTAAAAGCAGTTAAAATTGACTATGATGCTGCTTTTAAAAATGAATTTTTTAAATGGCTTTCAACAATTGAAGTACTGCCTCACCTCCCGGTAGAGCGAAAGACAAAGTCTAGAGCTAATAGAAATGAGAATACAATCTATACTGCGGTAAAAAAGGGTGCTGTTGTTACAGTTGTTACAGCTATAAATAAGCTTAGGCCCGAAGATTATCATATTAAATATGCAGTGAGACTTGCTTTGTCACACTTTGATATTAGCGAGGTAGAATTCCTGAAATTAATGGAAACCTTTAGGCTGAATGGATTTGATGATGTTTTTAATGATAAAACAATCAAGGTTCAGTTAAAAAATAAAATTGCAGGTGATGATGACGCTTTGGGTCTTATTGTTGGAGAGGAAGCTAAAGTCAATGAAGGTAGCTTTGATTTTATAAAGTTTCTGTCGAAGGTTAAAGGGTTTGAGTTTGATAATGAGGTATTAATGCTGAACTACCTATCTGCCATGTCGTTGGCGCCAATGGAAAAGTTTCCAGATTCTACAGCATCTGAAAAGGCTTCAATTTTGAAGATACTTTCAAGGTAATTAAATGGAAACCTTATCTAATGAACAAATGTCGCTACTTAACCATATTGCTCTGTTAAGTGATGACTTTGGGCCGTTATCAAAAAAAATTATGGTCGATGGTTACATATGTACCACAAATGGAATTATTGCTTTTTTCGTTCCAGCTAAATGCAAAGATGAAAATATTAATAAAAATATTGAGGCAGTATTGTCAAAGCGTCTAGCTCAAATTTTAAGTTCTGGTCCATACTTACCATGGCCAAAACACTTTTCAATTCCAGATGAAAGCGAAGGCGAAAGTGATTGCGATGAATGTAATGGAAATGGCCATTTAAACTTATCAAACAACTATCATACGTATAATGTAGATTGCAAGAGTTGTCATGGTTCAGGCACCTTAAGAAAAGAGGTTCTTCTTAGTATGCCAGATAGTGAATTAAAATTTGATGCAAGTATCATAAAGCTTATTTGCGGTATGACAGAACTGGAGTACTGCGTAGAAGAAAATTTATTGCTATTCAAGTCTAAACAAGGAATTGGATTATTAGTGTCAGGGGAGTGGAAGTAGTGAGTTCAATTAAGTATTTTGAAGATAAAGCCATTAGCTTTGAAGCAGAATCGGTAATGAATGAGTGTGCGAATTGGTTTCAAGAACAACCCTTATCAGTACAGACTGAGTTTTTGGAAAGGGCTACTGGTAGTGACTTATTTTTAACTGCTTATTTACCAGCACTGAAGCCTTTAATTAAAGATAAAAAACTTTATCAGAGATGTTGTTTTAATGTCATAAAAGCATCCTCGAATAAGGGTGAAAAAGCACTAAATGCATTAGAACTAATCGAAAGCGAAATGATGCTACAAGAGGCTTTAGAAGGCCCATTTTATACATATAAAAATCGCAATTTCATTTTAAAAGTGTTGAAGGGGCATGTCGAAAAGAGTAAGGATTTTCTCTGTAAGTACCTTGGAAGAACTTATGAAAAAATTGATTTGTCGGACATAAATCGACCGGTTGGTCAATCATCTAGTTATGAAAATTTAGTATTGTTATCATTGTTAATAAATAAGTTTGGCTTTAAACCTGTTGCTTCTGAATTGAATAGAGAAGTTATGTATGGTTGTTTTATTGATTTAGGTTTTAGGCCGTTTGATATTTTGCCACATGTCAATTCACTTGAGATTAAGTCTTTGATATTAAATCAATATACTTAGAGCATATTTAGTCTGACAGGTATCTTAAAATACCCTTGAGGGGTATTTTAAGATAAATTAGTTATTTATTGTTTAAGCCAGCAGTCTAATTGATCGGAAATTTCATTTAACCTGAAAACTTCATAGTGTCCTATCATGGCAGCCTCTTGGATTGCGTCATTAAGTAATTCATTTGCGCGAATATTTTCTTCAGTGTTTGCAAGTGTACTTTCAGCTATCTCTCTATTTAACTCAATAGCTTCTCTTAAGTCACTTGGAAAGTCATTGGAAAAATCTGAGAATGAACATCCAAAGGGAATGTCACTCTCTAGCATCGTACCTAATGTCCAATTAACAATTTTATGAAGAACCTTACCCCATCCGTCGCTAACCAAATGTTTATCGTGTTCATCGATATCATCAAAGTAATGTTCTAGTTGTTCTGAAACGGGTTCATCAATAGTTAGAATTATCTGAAATGATTTTGTAATTGCATATATTTCAGCAGGTTCTATTAAAGTTTCATAATTAGTGTTTTTTTGTTTAGTAACAAACGTAATAGTAAAGAAGGATAAGGTTTCATTGCAGGTGATGTAAGCTCCATCTACAATTGTGACGCCATCATCTAATGTCACGTTTGAGTTTTCGAAATGTATATATGGCGCGTAAAAGTCATAAATATGATTGTTTAGTTTGAGTTTTGTGAAGTCATATCCATCAAATTTATCTAGAACATTCTTACTAACATGGTGAATTCCAGATTCATTTTCTGCGGCATTTGAAATTGTAGTGAGCAGTGAAGTCATTTCCGAAATACGGTGCTCACTATCGGGGATAAACTCTAGCATATTAGCTCCTTTAATTTCATGCTCAATGAAAGCTGAAATAGTGCTAGCTACAGCTAATCCTTTGTACTTATCAAACTCATCGGCAGGAATGGTTTGTAGTATATAATTAAGTTTGGTAAATGATTGAATCAGTTTATTGTGAAATCTTGATGGGAAATATGTAAGGTTCATAATGTGTTAACCTGAATAGCTGTTTGTTGTGTTTCTAGAATTAACTTAAATGTGAATCTAAAATGTTACTTTAATCTGTTAACCTATTTTTAGATTTTTCGTAACTAAATTCTATATTAAGTATCTTAATCTACTTTATTAAATTAGACAATGAATTAAGCTCTTATGATAGTAGTGCTTTATAAAAGCAAAACGGAGTATTAAAAAATACTCCGTTTGAACAACAACATAAGGCGTAAACAAGAAGAGGAGGAGACATGGAAGTCAAATCTTGTTTACGTGTTCTATATTATTTAATTGACGATGTGCTGTAAACAGAAATTTGTAATATTTATCAAAAGTACCGGAAAGTTAGCTTTAGGCAAGGCTATTGTTTTTAGTGACTTTTTTTAAATCTTTTTTTAGTTAAAAATATGAGATCTTTTTGGCAAATAATCATAATTATAGTTGTAAATTCTATTCAATATGGTTCCATGTAAAGAAAAAAATAAGTGCTAATCATGAATATGCAGAAAAAGATCGTTTTTATCGATATAGAGAATTGTCCAAAATTTCAATTGCCGGGAACACCTGAAGACTACGTTGCAATCTTTATTGTTTGCAAAGAGGGTGTCGAATATCCTATCTTAGATCAAGTTAATGGACTAGATAATGCATTCGTAAAAAAATACAAGGTTTCTGTGCCAGATAAAGCAGATGGCCTCTTGCTTGATTTAATGAATCAATCTCTAGACCTAATAGAGAAGATGGGGTTATTGAGCTTTTGCTTTGAGCTTATTACAAACGATAAAAAGTTTCGAGGTAAGGCCCGTAGCTTGTGTCATAAAAGATGTGTCCAAATAAAATGTTCAAATTTTTTTTCGTATGAGAATTATATCGGCCCGTTAATACACGAGATTACAAAGGTTAAAAAGAGATTTCGACCTCAAGGTCGTTTAGAATTAATTAGTCTGCTGACAGACTTTTTAGAAGACCATGAAATTTATCATCTTGAACCTCATGTAATGCTAAAGAAGATGGATTCTAAAGATATTGTTCATGTTCGCGGTAACTTCGTAACATATAACGTCTAGTGAAGTTAATTACAATTCTAGCTCGTTCGTATTTTTAATTGATGAGGTTTGCTTTTCACTATTTTAATAAGTTCATTTACTGGTATTTCGCAATACTTTAAGTAAGAAGCAATCTCATCGTTTTTAATTAGCTTATGCTCATGCAGTAAAGCTAGTTTAGCGCAGTGTATGGCGTTAACTAATATTTTATGTTCAGCGCTATCAGTATCATTTACTCCGTTCTTCACATCCATAATGTGGTCATACTCAATTCTATCCGCATAGAATTGACCGGCTTTAGCTGACGAATGTTTTAATGCGCTTACAATAAGGCTAGCATTGTGCTTGGTTTCGTGTATCGCAAAGTAGATTTTTCTGTGGCTAGGGTTATTAGATGCTCTTAGTTTTTGAAGTATTAGTTTAGTGCCATTGTTCCAGCTTTTATCGAATTGGTTAACTACAGCTATATTGCCTATTAAATAAATCAAAGCAGCAAGAGACATTTTTTCAGGTGAAGATACATTGTTAACACTCGATAAGTGTCCAGCAATGTTTGCTACAGTGAGAATGTATGCCCATAGTTTAATAGGGATTTGTGGTAGTTCAGAGTTATAGAACTTCATTTTAGACTTAAAAATAAGCAAAGGAATGATTGTTCTAATGCCATTTATGCCTATAAAGGCTAATGCACTACGAGTATCTTTAATGTTCCTTTTGGGTAATGAGGCGGCTTTCAAAAAACTACTTGAGTTAACAGTTAAAATCAATCTCTTAGCTAATGATGGTAAATTGCTATCAATTATATTTGCTAAACTGGAAAATGTAGCCGCAGGAGTAAATATTAAATTTAGTAGGTCTGATTCATAAATGGAGAAATTCAATAAATCAGAAACAACGTTTTTTTCATTATGGGTTTGTTTAATAAGATCACTATATGATGCTTTAGAAATTAAACTTTGGGCCCTAACAATGTCATCTGCCCGTTGAGCTTTTTTGCTTTGTCTGTCGAGGAAGCCTTTCTTTTCAACATCTAAAAGTATGCGTTGATGCGCTGACTTTCTATCTTTTTCAGAGAAAATTAAGTCATTAAGGTTATTAATATCCTGCATGCCAAGGCCATCGTTTTGTATGGTATCCCCTACATACTTTCTACTTACTAGCCAGAGCATAAATCTTTTTTCGACAATACTGTATGTATTCACTGTGCAGTTTTGATCTGGAGTGAGGTTGGTATTTTTAGTTACTTCAGTGTTATGCATTTCAAATAGGTAGTTAGTAGTGTTCCACAATTTTATAGTGTTTATAGCGAAATGCAATAATGTACCTAAATTGGAAAAGAGTGCGGTGTGATATAATTATTGTTAGAAAAATAATAAGAGGTTTATGTCATGAAGCCAAGTAAGAATGAAAAGATGAAAATGGCCATGTCACGTGGAATTATCACTAAAGAAAACTATGCGCCATTCATTGAGCGAGCTGCTGCATATAAAGAAAGATTTGGTGAGGCCCCAAGAATTGATATTTCAGTGGGTTCTGCCCCGGCTCATGATCAGGTAAGTGCGCTATTTTTTGAGAAAGAGCATAAGTTGAAAATTACACTAGCGGAAAATGACGTTTCAGTGAGAAATCAGAAAACAGGTCGTATTGTAAATCTTGAGTTCGACAGAAATAAAAGTGCTTTAGAAGTAGTGAATTCACAAGGTGCTCTAACGATGGTTAAGGTTGAACAACTTACAGTGAAGGGTGATGAAATCACTTCTCTGGGGGATGTCCTATCTAGAGTGAGATTGGTAGAGGTAGATAGTCTGAATGAGATTATTCACCATCTAAAAGAGTCTGATCCCGAAGCTCTGTGGGTAGAGTGTAAGAATTTCAATGAAGGGTTTATAGCGAATCGTGTTTTTGGTACTGGCGAAGTTAAGAGCGATATGCTTAACGAAGTTAATTTAATAACAAGGAAAGATATAAACAATATGTTTGAGTTCGATAACTTCAATATTTGATTAAATTATTAAGGCTTAGAGAATGATTGATCTTAAAAATAATAATAAAATAGATGAAATAAAACTTGCTTGTAATTCCGAAATTAAAGATGGTAGCCAACTTGTTGACACGTTACTAAACAAGTTGGCAGGGAGGGTATCAAAAGTCCCAGACTTTACAGGGACCGCTAGTGAATATCTTGAAAAGCTCGAAGCCTATGATAAAGCAACTGAAACCGGCGTTTTTTTTAATGCTGAATTAGGAAGACACGGTGGTTTACTCCATATTCGTGACCAAAAATCTTTAAAGAGCAATAAATCTATCGTGCTACGATTTGATATTGACTGGCAGAATAAAGATGGTGCAGATGTTGGGGGTATTAAGTTTGCTGATTTAGAGAGAAAAATTTATCCTGATTTGGTAAGCAGTATTGAGCAAATAAAGCTGGTATCGGGAAGGGATAATCTATTAGATAATGAAGTAAGATTTACTGGGCCGGTAAGCGAGAAGTTTTTGAATGTATCACTATCGAAAGGACATGATGTTTTATCTGAGTTGAGACATGCAAATGTCCGTGTTATGAAAGTTCATGAAAATGAAGTTGGCTTAAGTAAGTGAGTGACTAAATCACTCACTTACTTTATCGAGATGCAACAGTTCAATGGTAGTATGGTTACTGACAATGTGATGGGTTTAATCACTCAGCTTACAAAATACAAAGCTGAGTTAAAGGGCAAGTTGTATCACGAAATTGGTCGGTTCGAAAAATCCACAGGAATTTGTTCAGAATGTGGACAACGCCATGTTCTAACATTGAACGAAAGACACTTCACTTGTGTAACTTGCGGAGCGCACCAAAACCGCGACTTTTCAGCGGCTAAAAGTATCGCTAAAACAGGTGAATTAGATTTAATTGCGGCGGGGATCGTCGTAAGGGTAGTACCCACATCTCAGCAGAAACAATCCGTTAAAACGAAAGTCTTCGAATTATCGAAGTTGGATTGTGGATCTGAGAAAAAAGAAGTAGCCTAGCTTAAGCTAGGCTATAGAAGCCCAGTGATCAGAGTGAAACGATGTCGCTGGGTAGTTCACGTTAGTTAAAATCAAAAGCAATTTGATCTTCTTTTTTTAAAAACTTAAAGGGAGTCATTTTGTCTTCTAGTTGCTGGGTAGGTAGATCATTTAAGTAACCTTTATCAGCAATATAATTTAAAAGTTCTAATTTATGTTCTTGCGCATTCATAGCCAAGTCTTCCTGCCCAAGTTCAATTAACTGTCTTAGATAGTCCTGTCCTTTGTTATCTACTTCATAGTTATTGTGAACTCTTACACCTTCAACGAGAAATCTACGCATTGTAACTTCTTCGACTGGTAGCAATGATGCTACTTCCTTAACACCCTTAATGAAATCTTGATTACTGCTTGGGTCAAAATTGACGAAGCGAACCTCATTGCCATGAGTTGTAAATTCCAAGCTGGGGTTAATGTCATTTGCAATGTTGAAAATTTCTTCTGCGAGCTCATTAGTAACAGGTTCGCCTAAGTCTATAGAAAGACCACGAAATCTATTTTTTTTGTCTTCTTTGGCGTCAATAACTTTTGAAATGGTAAGCGTGTCTTGCTGGGTAATTAAGGCAATTGATAATGCTGCGATTTTAAGGTCTTCAACATCTGTTAAATTAACCCCTTGTGACTTGGTAAGTTCATCTTCAATTTTCTGAAATCCGCTAGCTGTAGTTAGCTCGGGCTTGATATTAAGAAGATTGCCAATAAGTTCAGCTGCCTTTTTGTTTACAGCTTGAGTCTCATCTGCATTCAGCTCCTTTAGTTTTGTGAATAAAGGGGTATGTACCGAAGGCGTGGCATTAAAGTTGGTTGAGTAATTTGCTTCAGTTTCTAAAGAGTTTATAGCCATAATATTTAACCTTAAAATTCTATTTAGATTAAATTATATCATAGAGCTAAATTTTTCTTTCCGGCCGTACAGGCCGGAAAGAAGGGGAAATAGTTTACTTGTTTAAGAATTTTAGGAATAACTTAAGTTTCGTAGTGATTGAATCAACAAAACTAGCTTGCGTGAATTCAGGGTTACCTTGTGAAATGGAATCATCATGCGAATGGTTATGATTCTGCTGTTTTACTTGATTCTGAGAGTCAGAATTAGCTTGAGTTGCCGGAGCTACATGATGTGGTTTTGATTGTTTGTTGTTTTCTTGAACTAACTCAATATCATAAGCAACATCTTTTTTGCCACGTTTATTTGCTTTTTTAACTTTAAAAGTGACTTCATTCTTTTTCTTTAAGGTAACGCCGTCAGCTAAGTGTTCTTTTCTAAAGAAATATTCTTTACCATTATTATCTTTAATAAATCCAAAACCAGCCTTAGGGTTAAAGAATTTCACTGTTCCGTGAGTGGTCATATATAAACACCTTATGTTTAGTTGATTGTTCTGATATTTTATATATTTTTATTTAAAAGTCTATTGCTTGAGAGGAATTTATTGAATAAGTCTATAGATAAGATAAAAAAACTTTACATAACTTATCTTATTTCAATTAAGATAAGTTAGAGGTGTATGGCTATTTCAAATTTTATGTGCAACTGGCTTGTTTATCTATGATTAAGACTTAACAAGCCTAGAGATTTTAAGTTATCAAAATGCAATTATTGACAATATAGTGACTATACTAATTGATGTAATAATGCCTATCGCCGTTATATAAATTCCGCCATGTATAGGCTCATTTCGCGGTCTTTTTTCAAACAATGTCGTAATGTCAGTCTTTAGGGTTATTAAAATAACTAAAGGAAATAGAATAAATATAGATGCCCCCATATAAGCTTTCCCCCAAAGGAATGGATCAGAGTTACTTGTCAAAGTTTCCCAAGCATCACGCCCTACGGCTATTTCGGCACCTACCATAGCTAAAAATATAGTTATTGTGATTAATGATATAGAGAATAAAAATTGAGAAACATACCCCTTCGTCTTTGATGATAAGAAAAGCCCAAAAATAGCAAATAGGAGAATTAATGTTTTTATTAATGGTGGGTAATAAAGCATGACAGCCAAGAATGTTAGTACGTCGAAAATATTATTGTATCAATTAAATAAAGAAGAGGCTATATGAAAATTAAATTTGATCCCAACTTTGGTGTTGTGTTGAATTTGTAGCAAAAGAAAATGAAAAGAGTAGCTGGCAAATAGATTGCCAGCTACTAGTTAGATATCACATTAGTTTAATGTGAATCTAGCCAGTTATCTGAAATGCCGTAGTTAACAACTAACGGAACACTCAATTTTACTGTTGATTCCATAATCTTTTTGATTTCTGGGCAGACGATATCTAAGGCTTCTTCTTTAATTTCGAATACGAGCTCATCATGTACCTGCATAAGCATTCTGACATCGTCATTACCTAAATAGCGCTGAAATACATCGACTGTAGCCATTTTTATGATGTCAGCGGCAGTCCCTTGAATTCCGCCATTCTTTGCCGCCAGTTCAGCATGATTACGAGCAAATGCATTTTTAGTGTTAACGTCTAGAGTTGGCACTTTTCGGCCGTATAGGGTTCGCACATGAAGGTTTTTCTTCGCATATTCAAGTTGTTCTGACATATAACCATCAAAATTGTATTTACCTAGAAATGCAGAAATATGCAGTTTTGCTTCACCCAAAGAAATTTGTAAATCATTTGCGAGTGATTTAGCACTTAAGCCATAGATTAAACCAAAGTTAACGGCTTTTGCTTTTCGTCGTTGTTCATCTGTAACCTGTGATAATTCAACGTTAAAAATATCAATAGCAGTATTTGCATGAACATCTGAATTAGGATCATTGAATACTTCAATAAATCTATCTACTTCGGCCAAGTGAGCTAAAATTCGTAGTTCGATTTGAGAAAAGTCGAATGCAACAATTTTATAGCCTGAATTTGCAACAAATGCCTTTCGTAACTGCTTACCATTTTCGCTTCTAATAGGAATATTTTGTAAGTTAGGATCAGATGATGATAACCGTCCAGTAGAAGTGATTGTTTGGTTGTAGGTTGTATGCAAGGTGTCGTTTTCAGTAAGGTGACCTAGCAATCCTTCAATAAAGGTAGAGTAAATGATTTGTAGGCCACGATACTCCAAAATTTTATTGATAATAGGGTGCTTGTCAGCAAGGCCAATCAACACTTTTTCAGCTGTTGATTTTTTCTTAGATTCAATACCCAAGTGCTCAAACAGAACGTTAGCCACTTGTTTTGGCGATTGAATATTAAACTCCATCTCGGCTAGTTCATGGATTTCACCTTTGAGTGTATCAAGCGATCCCTTGATAGATTCGCGCATTTTTAACAGGTGCTCTTTATCTGCTTTTACGCCCTGCAATTCCATGCTAGCTAATGCATTTAGGGTTCGCATTTCAAGATTGTAAATTCGGTGAAATGATTCATCTAGCTCAAAGTTATTTCCTACATTTGTCACAAGACAATATGCTAAGTAAGCTTCTTCAGCTATAACGGTAATAATTTCATCGATTGACATTTTTTCCCATTTAGGCGATTTGTCATCGAGCTTGTACGTGTCACGTAATTCTGATAACTCAAGCTTACAGTAAAGTTCGTTAAGCATTGCGATAGTCGCTTGCTTAGAGCGACCACCATTAAGAACGTAATCAATAAGTCTTGTATCTGAAAAGGAATTAACTTGAACCGATTCATTGTTTGATAAGCTGATCAGCGTCTTTATGACGGATTTAGCATTATTACTGATAATCTTAAGGTTAGGATTACCAATGATTTTTTCTTTTATTAAACTCGCATTTAGCTTGATGTCGATTAAGTATGTTTTACTTTCAAACATAACAATCAGTAGAGAAGGATTTGTTGGTACGACTTCAATGACAATATTGCCTGAAAAGTAAAGTTTAGAAAGATTTTTAATCTCATCTTTATCAGATACAACATTCAATTCTAACGTTTTGGCATTTGGATCTTTTAATTTTAATGCTTTCTTAAAGGCATTTAACTCGTAATAACTACAAAGCTCGAATAATTCTTCAAAGTTAGGTTGTGAAATGAATTCTTCAGGCTTTTGGCTGATTGGAACATTGGTATTGATGGTCACTAGTTTTTTAGAAAGGAGAACACTTTCTTTTTGAGCACGTAGCTTTTCACCGATTTTGCCCTTAATTTCATCGGCATTATCGAGAAGGTTTTCCAAACTATCGTATTGCTCTAACCATTTAGCCGCCGTTTTTTGGCCACAGCCATCAACACCCGGTACATTATCCGCCTTATCGCCCATCAGAGCTAAAAAGTCGATGATTTGATTCGGATGTACGCCATACTTTTCAAAGACGCCAGCAGGGCCGTATGGAACGTTAGATGTTGATGCGTCTTTCGTATCAAGGATGCTCACATTTTCCGAGATGCATTGTGCCATATCCTTATCTGACGTTGAAATAATGACATCATAGCCATCACTTACGGCGATTTTTGCAAGAGTGCCCATTACATCATCTGCTTCATAACCGGCTACTTCTAATTGTGGCAGGCCCCATGCGCGGATAATCTCTTTCAAAGGGACAATTTGAGCTCTAAGTTCGTCTTCCATAGGCTTACGATTTGCTTTGTAATTGGCAAATAGTTCATGACGAAAGTTTTTGCCGCTCACATCAAATGTAATAACAGTATTGTCTGGCTTATGCTTGGTAAGAATAGAATTTACCATATTCAAAAAACCAGTGATTGCACCCGTAGGGTCACCTTTTCTGTTGTTTAATGGCGGTAAAGCTGAGTGTGCTCGGTATAAGAATGAGTAGCCATCAACGATAAGAAATTTCTTTTTCATGGAGTGTCCTGTAATTTATTAGAAAGTAATCCTAACGCTGTATTTTTAAGCGTTACAGATGATGTTTTATTGAGAATATCTAACGGGTTTAAGTCATACATCTCGATACATTTTGCAATTTTTAATGGGCAATCAAGTTGGTCCAATATTTTAATTGGATCAGCATGTGCTAAAGTAACAGTCGCTAAACATCTGTGTTCAGTATTTACACCGTTATTAACAATTTCAAACAACAAGGCTTCACTTGAATATACTTTTGTGTCAAAACAGGAGCTTATGTCTTTAATGTCATTCAAGTTCAAAGAGGGTTGGGATTGTTTGAATAGTATTAAATTCACCATTATTGAATTAGCGTGTTCAGAATTCAATCTCTTTGAGTAAAGGGGTATAACTTCTAAATATCGGGTAAATAATGGATGGCAAAGTGCAGCTGATAGCTCTTTGAGCGCTTTATCATTGCCTTGTATGTTACGACAGATAATATTAGCCAGTAGATCCATCAGTTCGTCGTTAGACTGGTATTTTACAATTAAACTCTGAATGCAATTGAAATTTAATTCTTTCTCATACACATCTTTATTGTAAATAAATTCACCATCATGAAACTGTACATTGTCAGGATTGCGTAATGCACACAATAACATTGTACATTCAAGATTATCTTTTAAGTTAAAGAAAGTGGATCCTACAGAAGTATCGTTTTCGTTCAGATACTTTTTACTATCAAAAAAAGTGTCTATTAGTCGGTACTCTGAATAAACAGAATAGTTTCTGTCCAGTTCTTTTAGTAATTTAATTACCGCAACTTCATTTGCGTAAAGTAGGTATGATGAGATTGCGATATCGAGCTTCTTACGATGGCCTGTCACAAATTTAAGTCTAGAAAAGACATTAAATGTTGAATCTTCTGATTCTTTAATTTTCTGTTGTTCTTGAGTTTTAATGTAACTATTGAAAAGCTCACTCCACGTTTTAAAAAACTTATCGTAATTATTGTTAGAGATTGCATCGTAAAAAATTGCATTTCTTCCAGATAGAGATATTTGCTGCATAAAATACTTACTATAGTTAATGAATGTTGATTATTTCATATGTAAACGCATCTAGCAATATCTGTGAAGTATTTCACTATTCTTAAGTCATTTTAAGAAGTCTTAGAGCCAACGGCCTCAAAACTTCATTATTAGTGTTAATAATATCTAAAGGTGTAAAATTCCATTTAGAACAGAAGTAAGATAATGAGCTAGTGCGATGTTCTTCTTCGATTTTATGAATACATTTTAGATAGTTGGGTAAAACAAATGCCATCCGCTTTTCATAAGGCATTTTATTAACTTCAATAAACTCTTTTGTTTCATCATCAATAAATTTAGGTAGAGAAATGTTGCCAATTGTAGATAGCGAGCGTCCAGCAATATCATAATTTTGAGAGCGAACTAATGCGGTAATAAATGCAACTTTCTTATAATTAGATTTGGTTTTAAGTGTATTTGCATAGTAATCGATCATATCCATACCAAAATGAGCGTCATATACTTCCTTTTTAAATAAAAGTGTATGGTGTAATGATGCGACGGTAAAGTAAGATGGGTTTTTTGATAAATATTTAAGATCTGAAATTGCAACATTTAAGCAAAGAGCATGCTTTTGTTGGCAATGAGGTATCCAGAAAAAAAGTACTCTGGAAAGCTTACTTCTCCCTACACTCAAATCAAGAACAGTGACAGCTAATGAGTAAATGGTACAAAACAAGAATAATGATACAGAAAAAGAGTAGATTGAATTATCATCGACAACTCTAATTATGTGTTTAATGGTAAACAGAATAATCATCAGTTGAATATGCACATTAAGAAAACTAAACACTGTACGAGTGTTCCAGCTTTCGGTATTGTCATTTATTATGTGTGAGTTTATAGAGGCTGTAAGCAAGTATGAGAACACACAAGCTATGTACAACATGCTTATATTTATGAGGTAGTAAGCCTGTGAACTAACAGCAAAATTCAAGGTCATTGAGGTTGTTATTATATGATATGCAAAGTAACCGTATGAAAGAAAATAAGCGGTCAATAAGCAAATCAAGCCTTTTTTATTTTTTTCATAAAGGCAAATCATTTCTAAACTTAAAATATTTGAAAGCTCAAACCACTTTTCAAAGAATTTACCGACTGTTAAGTTATAAAGCATATTTATTGTGACCTTATGTATATATTATTCACAGAGTAGGGATCAAGCCTAGTAGCTCAATTTTGTCGCCCTGTGCTTTAGCATCTTTCACGTTTTTGCAAGTAAGATAGTCCGTACCTCCTCTACTGTATTCAGCTTGGCTTAGGTAGAGTAGAGGGGTACGTTTTCCATTCCAATTAAAAATCGCTATAAAAGCACCATTTTCGGTATTTATATAGCGATTTTTATCAAGCTTAGTCCAATTGGCCATTTAGTTTTTAGTTAAGTCGAAATAACTATGGAAGTTTGCATTGAGTTCATATTTGAATGCATAAACTAAATTAAAAAGAGTATCAGAGCGTAGCTGACTAGGGTTACTCGCAAAATATTTTGCTTTACTGTAAGGCATGTGTTTTCGGAGAATCCACAGCGCTTTAGCGATATTTTTGTTAGCGTATTTATAATTGCAATCAACAAACGCAGTTTCACCGCCATGATGTTGTTTAGCGTCATCATCAGTGAGTGTTATTTTCTTCTGATATTTGCTAATTGATTTTAAGATGGTGTTATTAATGATAGTCCAATAGAGAGTTGAAACCCTATCTTCAGGTTTTCGTGAAGATAAGTTGGTTTCAATAAGAGCAAGTAGCTTCTCATTTGCGTCGGAGAGGTTATTCATAGTCATGTTAAAATCCATATGTTTATGTTACGGTATGAATTAATTATACAATAAAAAGATAAATGCCGCAAGCGGCATTTTACAATTGATGACTAATAAGGTTAACTAGTTTTTATCGCACAATTCAGGCGTTTCCCAAAGAGGATAATCATCAACAACTTTCATTTCAGAGCGTATAGGTAAGATGATCCCGGCTTTTTCTTCTAACTCTCTAATGCTTACTCTATATTTAGGTAAATTTTCTTTAATGGCCCGACTGGTATTTGGTATGAGCCATGCAATGTAGGAAGGAACTTTGCTGAATTCAGCATGTTGATCATATAAAACTTTCCAAAGGTAGTCTGGTGTTTTTACACCATGTGAATTAATAAAGTAATTATCATCATTGTTGGTGCCCCAAATTACTCCGCCCATTACTTTGAATGTTTTACTTTGTTTACCAAGAGGCAGTGATTCGGGATCTTGAATACGCTCACGTAGGCATTCAATATAATCATTGGTTTCAAACCATGCACCGCCGCGTGTAGCGACAGTTTTAGTCATAGGCACAACATTAGTCATACGAGCAGCCATGCGTATCGCCGTAGGAGAGTAGTCCAAATGGTTCTCAGGGACTAGCTGGCCTTGAACGTACTCAACTTTCTTGCCATTATCTGAGTTAATTAAATAAGGAATTCGGTATTGTTTCGTCGAAAATTGTTGGCACTGAAGGGGGATGTCAGTATCAAGGCTGTAGTGATTGTCAGTTTTGTAATCAGCACTATCATGTTTTACTTCATAGAAGAAAAAATCGCTCGCTCGTTCTTTACAGTTTAATGAAAGCTCAAAATCCTCGTACTTGATTGTAAGCTTTTGATCTTGGTTAGTGGCAAGGCTCGCATTGACGTTAAACGCTAATGCCGCGACGGATAAGAGAAGGAAATTTTTGTTCATAATAAAACCGTATAGTTGATATATTAATGACTTTATCATATCAACTTATTAATTTTCAATAGTACAAAGACAGATGCACTAATCATATAATTGACTTGGGGATAAAGGGTATGTACAATAAAAAGATATTTATTTGCAACTAATTTGTTAGCAAATACCCATAACGATTAACTTTAGCTCACCAAAAGGCCTGTTTTGTTTAACAAACTAAGAAACCTAATTCTCTCTAGCATCCCTATCATAATTCTATTTGGAATGTTTTTCGGTCTAAACTTCATGTATCTAATTCATGGGTTTGATTTATTGATGTTTTTTGGCTAAGTATCCATTTACAACTACTATGTACTTCATAAAATTTAAAAGTATGGGTAAGCAGTGTAATTACTCAAGATAAATCGACATCACGCTCTGTGCGGTATTTCTTTATAGTTTTTAATAAAGTCTTCTAAACGCTGTAAATGTGGTTCATAAAGTAAATTGAACGCTGGTATTTTGTAGTAATAGGCAATTCTCACAGCTTGCCCAGTACCACCAGAGCAGTCCATTATTCGACCAGAATTATCAAAGAAACTCTTTTTAGCAACGAAAAGAATAAACTTTGATGGTGTCCTTAAATCCCTACCTAATACCTGAAAGGCATTTCGGTCCATTGCAGAAAAAGAAAAGTTATCTAGTTTCTGTGTGTTGGGATGAAATTTCTCGGTTAATGAACGGGCCTCATTTTTAATCGTATTAGGCATTGAATCTAGGTTGATATACCGGGGGTCAAAGCTGGGAGCATTGTTGAACCCTTTTTTAGGTAGATACGATTCTAACTTACCATTTGCAGCTAGGGCACCGCTTTCAAACTTCATATCCGTGTTTGGCGCGTGACCACTACGCTGTGTATATCCTAGTCTTGCGAGAGTGCTTGTAGCATCTATGATAGTAGCGTTTACACGTTCATTAAGATCGAGCGGGTATTTATCTCTCATTCCAATGCCAGCATAATACATGGGTTTACTCATGGGGAAATGCTCCTTAAGGCATATGCCTTTCTTTCAGTACTGAGTTCGCCATAATTCATGATTTCGAACGGTGTAAACCGAGTGTATCGAATAAGTGAAGCAATTTTCTCAGGTTTTCTGGTCTTATTGATGAACGCAGACACTTCTTCAATGGTCATTAAAATTAACGAAAACTTAGCTAGATAATATCGATGAGCTTCACTTTGACTCATATTATCATTACTCTGATCTTGTTTGGTTATCGTTCTTTCAGCAGTAAGTGGAGGTAATAACTTACTTTTGATATACCCCTTAAAGAATTGAATAGCCTTTTTTTCGTCATACATGGTAAAGACATGTTTAATAAATTGTGGATTTTTTATAAGGGTTAGCGATTCTCCATCTCTGTAATAAAAGAATGCACTAATGTATGGTGTAGTATCATGATTATGCTTTTCGCACTCTGTGATCATGTGCTGAGATATCGCGTTACATTCCATAATACGAGCGTAAATTCGAATGCGCGTGTAATCTTCAATAGCCATGGCGATGTCATCTGAGTATTCATTGCTAGATAAGTACTCTGAAAGGTAGTTAACCCAGTAGTAGTTGCTCTCTAATGCTATGAGTGCATCAACAAAGAACTCTGGTGCGTGAATAGCCAAATATTTATAATGTTCGACGATATCTCGCTCTTTAGAATCAACATGAAACACTTTATTGATACCAACACTTCTGTAATCGTAATTGAGTAGGTAATTTGTAAAGAATAAAATGTGTTCACGCTTAAGGGGTAATAATTCACTTCTCGCGAACTCAAAACTTAATCCTTCAGTTTTGAGTGAATCTAGAATGAAGCTGAACTCTTCGATAGTTGTATTTTTGTCTTTAAGTTTAAAATTTCTATCAAGTTTAATTTTAATGTTTGAGTGTTCTTTAGAGATAGCGTACATGCGTTGAAAGTCTCTAACTTTACAGATATCAACATTGATACCTTCTGAGAGTTCAACGCCTTCAGAGTAATAACCTAATTCAAATAGAAGTTTACAGAAATGGTTTCTATTTAAATCTTCAACAAAAGCTTGTTTATTTTTGACTAAGCGGTCTAAAACGAGATCAATTGCTTCATTACGTACCGTATTTTGGTCTTCTGTAGCATAACTGTTAAGGGCGAGCATTACAGCGCACGTGTTATTTAAAGTATAAATTTCATGCAATGGAATCTCGGCTTCAATTTTATGAAGCAAATCAACACGATTCTCTAGTAACAGGATGAAGTGTAATTTCTCTCTGTTTGGAATGATGTTTTGTGTTAATAATTCAGTTTTTAACGCCGATAGAGGGACTTTTTCTTTGATAATGTCAAACAACTCGGTAAGTTGATTGTGATTTGCTTTATAAAGATTTGAGTATATTGTGCCATTTGAGTAAAAGTCATATTCAAAGAACAGTTTAACAAAGTCAATATTACACTCTTTCACAGCCGCATTAAGCGCTTTTGGCGAATTCTCTTGAATGTTGGCACCTAGTGATAGCATCGCGTTTGCGATATCAAGGTGATTGTGCTCAATGGCCTTTAAAAGCGTGTTATTTAAAAGTTCAATGCGTTCCATCTATTCTACTCACTATCTTTAATATGGTGAAATAATAGCACATAAAAAAGATATTGTAAATATTGGTGAGAACTTGTTCTCATAAATACATATTATGAATTTTTATGTGAATGAATCATGGTATAAATAAAATACAGCAATAATGTTGTAAAATTAATTAATCAAAGGTGATTCAAATGAAAAACTTAACTAATGCGCAAATGGACCAAGTAAACGGCGGCTTTTTATTCATGGCGGTTCCTATGTGGATGGCTTACGGCACTGTTGTTGCAGAGCTGGCGATCATCCACTCACTAGCTAAGTAATAAAATTACTTGCAAAAAGAGAAGTCTAAGTGAGACTTCTCTTTTTTTAACTACAAAAAAATCTTAACTTCCTATCTAAAATACATCCCTAAAGGAGATGTATAAATTTCCTTATAATTAGAGTAGCCTTTCAGTTTAAAGATAATACAAATATCATAAATACATGAACCTAAGTGACTGATCCCAACAAACCAAAGTACTGACGACACCAAACCTTCTGTATAGTAAGCAAGTGGGAAAATAATAAAGCTCAGGACTATAAATGGTGTTAATACTATGAATTTATAGCGATTAATACTCATGTAACCGTTATAAAAAACAGCAATTAGCGTGTTATGAAATAAAAAGTAGCGTGATTCGCCTTCCTTGGGCTTTGGCATCGCGATTAAGTGAAAGAGCTCATGTATAAAAAAATACAGCCCTATTGAACATAATAGCGCAAGGATATTTTGAATTTCACTGTAATGCTGTGTAACGTCATCAAGCCAATTTGGAAAATAAAAAACGCACGACACATAGCCAGCGAGTAGTATAAATAACGAAAGGTAATTAATGATCCGCATATGTTTGAACTTTGCGAATTCATTGTGCTGTATCCAATCGTCACTTGTAGGCTGAGCCATCTTGCTTTTATCAGTTTTATTGTCGTTATAATACTTAACAAACATATGAGTTTTCCGGTAAGTGTAAGTCGTTGTTGTTAGAATTAGGATATAGATGGAAATTCAATTGGTCAATATGTAAAACAAAACTTGCTATCTTGTATGCTGGCATTTAAAGTTATTATTAAATCTATGTCAGTACTGGCTATAACATAAGGTATTATTTTGATAACAAACAATATGGAAAACTTTATTCAAGAGAATAAGGTAAAGAAGGTTGTCTCAGGCGAACGCCTTACACCTGAAAACGAACCTGCGTTAAATCGTGAAGCTTTAGAAATCTCAGATAGGGTTCGTTACTGTTTAGAAGGCGGTCAAGAATTTATTTTGACAAAGGATGATATCAATAGCGCACCTAACTACGAGTTAGACTGGCGGTTAGATTAATTGCCTAATAACTTGGTAATTATGAACAAGTGATACTCATTTTAGTATTTTGTATTTATTTAAGAGGTAATATTGTGACCAAAGAAGATCTTTTTGAAAAATTAAGAGAACACTTCTCCGAAAATATTCATAAAACAGAGTATTTCCCAAGTTTTGGCGAAACTAAATATCCTGAACGTGGAGCATTGCTGTTTGCAGAACTCTATATAGGGAAAGAGTTTTGTTTCGATAATCAACTCTCTCGTGTTGTTCAAATTCGAACAGGTTGCGGCCAGTTTGGCTCGGATATGTATTTCTTAAGACTACCTGATGGGCGATTACAAACATCGGAAAACCAGTCTTATAAACTTATTCCTGAAGAATTCCGTGCGGAAGTTGAATCATTCTTTGAAACTGACATGGAATTTGAACAAGAAGGGTTTGATGAGGGTTATACGATAGGCGGTGAACAGCTTGAAGTTGGTTACATTATTGATGGCTCAAATACAAAGGGATCACCGGACACACCTTTTACAATTACAGTTACAAAACAAAGTTAGATAAGCCGGGACTCGTTGCATGAATATACCGATAGTACATACCGATTTTGGACAGGCTTTGCCTGAAATTTTCAATACCCTTAGCAATTCATCGTTATTTGATGGCATTAAGGACAGATGTCCAGAAGATGTGATCTCATACCTAATGGGTTATGATGATTTTGAAGACCTGCAACGCGCTTCAATTTCATTAGATGCGCTCCCAATTCAACTTATCAATATTAAAGTTATTTACACTGAAATGTTGATAAGAGGTTTGTTTAAGTTCGGCATTAAACCAATCAGTCTATATTCTTTATTGCTTAAAGTACCCATGAGTAATATGGGTTTTTACAAAATGACTGACGCATATCAAGAAGAGCAGCGAATCAAGGAAATACGTGAGAGTGGGTATATCCTTGCGAGAGATGAAGGGGTAATGTTTGAAAGAACACATCCTTTATTTTTAAGTCTTTATAAAGAAAAATGCATTCCCGAATTTGAATACGCAGTAAATAGGCGGGGTGAAATTTATATCGCAAATGACTTCGAAAGAAATGTTTCATTATTATCGGATCCAAGAATTTCTTTCGAAGATGTTACGGGTATCAATGATGCTGTATTTATCAAAGATTACATTCTACCCCTCGCGTGGATACCTTTAGATGGTTATTTAAGTGAAATTATCAGTAAGGGCTTAAGCGCCACCTTGCCGTATGGCATCTCTCTGTATACGTACAAAAAAACGATAGATGCTGACATTCATGATGGATATCTGCTCTATAATAATGCGCTTCATGCCTTTTATCCTGTGATTGTTGAGACTGAACTTCAGTTGAGTACGGCGCTAAAAAAACTATTTATGGGTGAGGTTATTGACACAGATGAATTGAGTGAAATATTTAACGCTCCTCTACACATAGCTCGTAACCTAAACTTTAACTCAACGACTAGTTCGAGTCAGGTTAGCTTTGATGTCGATAGTCTTTTTTGTATTGGCCAACAGCAATACATTCCTGCTGTGACTTTGCAGGATTACGATAAGTTAGCCGGTGGAGTTGTAGGCAAATACTTTCAATCGGAAAGGGATATGACGCTTCATGATGTGTCTGGTTATATTGATCCTAAAATATACAAGGAACATAGGCTATTTAAGGCAAATTTAAAGTTATTAAGCAAAAATTTAAATCAACAGTTTGAAAGTGTTAGTAACGAAGCTATCCATAACGCATTGTCGAAAGCACCGAACTCTATATCGCTATGTAACTTAGTTGGTGAAAGTTATTTGAATGAATTGTCGGTAGATGACATTAATGATTTCAAGAAGCATGGTGAAGCAGTATTTAGGTACATACCAGCCCTAAAAAATGTTCTTTCAAGTGATGCGTTGGGGTATTTAATTGATGATAGAGAAGTTAATTTTATCCTTAGCAATGATGAACTAAGCTTAATAGGCTATGTTGTATTTACTCTTTATGATGAGAGGAACGGTGGAAGTAGTACACTATCAGTACATGATGAAGCATTGATAGGAAGAATTTTACTTTTAGAGTCTTGTAAAGCATCAATTGATAACAAAGAAATTTATACGATGTTCAAAAGCCTCAAGGAAGCGCTGGAACTTTATATAAAACAAGAAGCAATCATTTCGACAGTTGAAGGTTACAAGCATCACTTGGACAAATGCAAAAAGAATGATTACTTGTCTAATGGTGTGAAACGTCACATTCAAGAGGCCTCGTATAAAGAGGTGATAAGTGAAATGTTTAAGTTATGCCGGAAGTACAATGTAAAAGTTGAACCTTAAAACATTTATCTTTTTATTGACGCAATAGGTTTTTCTAAGTACAATTGTTTCATTAAAAAGATATTGAGACTTTGAGATGCACATCAAGGATATTTATAAAGAACAATTCGGAATCACTACAAAAAGTGACATGACATTTCTTTTTGAAAAAAAGATGGCCTTATTATTATTTAAGGAATTTTGGGATAAAAAGTTATCTGAAGATCCAAAAAATATTAAGCTATTAAATGAGCTTTCATCTGATGTGCAACTTCAAACATTAATTTTGATAAGTACTTTGTTCAACAAGAGCAATAAAGTAGTTGATAGTGATGTAGGTCATCAACTAGCCGATATTTTATCAGAACTTTCTAGTTCAGGTAATGATGAACTGTATCAAGCAACTTTATTACATGGAAATTATTACATTCACTGTTTGTTAGAGTCTGGCCATTTATCTCAAAAAACGTGCGTAGAACTTATTATTTCAAGTGTTGACGGGTCATTAAAGGACTATAATCTTGAACGAAATGATAACTTTATGTCAGTTGTTAAAATGCTCAATCTATTATCATACGAGCAGATTGAAATTATCATTGAACGTTTAGAAATTACGAATATTTACACTGCAACAATGCACGAAATTAAGGGTATTATCAACGATACTGCTAAATATGTAAGGAAGGGAGCGGTTAATAACCCTTTCCGTTCAAAACAGTTAACTGACCTTTTAACTATTCTTGGTAATGAAGAAAAAATTATTGATATGATCAGCCGTAAGAAAAAAACTGATCTCTTACACAACCTTATCACAATCAAAGAGGTTAGCCCTCTTGAATATTTGCGTAGTAAAGGCAATCTCGATGCAAATGTAAAAGCAAATATTATGAAGCTGCTAACTGAAGGGACAACATAATGGAAAGAACAATTAGTAACTGTAAGTGTGGAAAACCCGCTAAACAACCAGAGAAAGTCAAAAAATTACGTAATGGCTATGTTGTTCGTTGTTCTGGAAATGAATGCCCTGCAATAGCTCAGCGCATAGGCAAACAAAATGCCATAGATGCGTGGAACAAACTTTGTGAAGACTAAGAGTGATAAAGCGCGATTTTTAGCGCTTATCTCAAGTAAACCTTTCAAGTTTTGGGCTTGCAGCAATAAGTCTCATAAACATGTTAAGTGGATAGGTAACACCGCCATATGTGAAGAGTGCGGGGCGACTTCTGAGGATAAAAAGAACGATGATTGATATTGGCATAGAACCACATGAGGAACTAAGCAACTTTCAGGCATACTCTTTTGTGTTCAGAGGGCACCGTTGTGCCTCGATGGAAGGTTTGCTTCAATCGCTTAAGTTTCCACTTATAGAAAAGCAAAATAAAGTGATGAGTTTGGTCGGCTTAAAAGCAAAAAGAGTTGGCCAAAAGAAGAAATGGTATTTAGATCACACATTGTATTGGCAGGGTAAGCCGATGTGCCGGTTCAGTGAAGAGTATCAGCTATTTTTGCGAGAAGCATACAATGCGTTATTTGAACAGTCTTTACTATTTAAAACTCACCTGCTTGATACTGGTAAAGAGCCTCTATGCCACTCAGTAGGCAAAAAGTCTCAACGGTATACGATATTAACAGAGGATGAGTTTATTTCGATTCTGACTTGTCTGAGAAGCCGCCAGAGTTAAATAAATTAACAATGGCCTTGATGCATTTTTATTGAAGGGGTTAGTAAATGGAATTTGAGTCAGAGTGTACAGGCAGTTTTCGACTTGAAAAGAAAAGTGACCGGTTGCTAAAAAATTTAAAATCAAAATTGAAACCAAAACTATGGCAAGCAATTAAATGGGAACTAGCAGCTCACTTTTGTATCGCACTCGAAATTGTTTCAATCGCTGAGGTTAAGGGGTGTAAGCGCAAAGGTAATGATTACTTTGGTCAAAGCGTTGCTATGAGGCATGTCTATGACGATACATCAAGCTGTTCGTACTCTGGTAGTTATGGCGGTGATGTATATTTGCATCTAGGTAATGGGCGTTACTTGAAAATGTATATCAACGGCTAGGCATATGGTGCCGAAACTTTATTCAATTTAATGGCGAGATTAGTAGACATGAAAACGAAATTAACTAAAAAAGAGCAAGAATGGTTCGATTCACTTGAAAAGTGTTTAAAGAAGATGCCAAAGTCGCTTGAAATACTTGTCCAAGAGAGCTACAACGGCAGTGAAAAGCTTGTATCTGAAGTTTATGTTATGGGGAAGGGTTCAGTGCATCAAGGACAGCAAGAAGTTGATGATCTTGCAATCTATAATCCTGATGAAAAATCATTGGATAAATTTATGGTCGATCAAGTTGCTGCGAACAATCACGGCTACTAACGATGCACACGATAATAAAAGTCATAAATGATGGTAATAGTGGCATTATACCAGTATCAGAGCGAACTTGGTGCGCCCAAATTGATGAAATCCAGACAGTTTGTGGATTAGGTGCCGATAAATCGGATGGCGCAATCTATGAAACTCGAGTTGTAGAGCGCGGAGAAATTACATGCACTGACTGTCTGGAAACCATTAAGAAAATTAACAATATAAAGCTCTAAAGTAATGCCGTTACTGTTATTTTTGTGATACTTTTTACAAGAGTAGTTCAGATGATGGTCGTTTAGATAACAGTGTTAATATAATTTAATTATGGTAATAAATCAGATGAAACCTTATATTCAAATTGAAACACCTGAGCCGCCAGATGGGGCTACACATTACAACCCAAATTACACACTTTGCTTTGAAAAAATAGAAGATGGTGTCGTTTCTATTTGGGACAATAATGAATGGATCGTTATGGATTCAGACACAACTCGCAGTGGTTCTTACCCAATTATTTTTAATTAAACGATAATACGAGCTATAAAGATGGAAGATGAAGAGTTATACCCGTTTTACAAAGGTGACGAAGATCCTCGGCTAAGCGAGCCAGATGATTGGGATGACGTCGATAACCATGGCCATGTGGAATGTTCGAATGGCTGTGGCTTCTGGGCTGGGCAAAAAATTGATGACGGTCAGTGCCCGGAATGTGGTTCAGAATGTAATGACATCGCTGAAGATTACTTTGATATTTAATTTTGAATGAGAAATATTGATGACTAAAAGTGAATTAATGGACGTTATAAATTCGGAATTGGCAGCAATTGAAGAGTCAAAGAGCCGTATTAAGAAACATGCCGCGAAATTAAACGAGATTAACCCGTTATCACTTGGACAAGAGCTGGTGGTGAATGGCTATTCTCATAGCGGAAAAACAATAGTTGTAGATAAAGTCTTTGTGTCAGACCGTCAAGGCAAAGATGTTACCGTAACGGCTAACATGCCTGTCAACTTCACTGCTACTGGATATGTAAAGAGAGTTGATGGGACTCTAGGCAGTTTTACGGGAGTACATAATGTTTCTATTGAGGAATCTAAAAGCTAAATTTACAGAGCGTTTTAAGCGGTCTTAATATGCCTATCGGTCAGATTTAAAATGAAAGGTTAGGAGGGGTCATGGAAACCGAATTTGAAGTTTTACCCTTTGTACATTACTGAATTTGTTGATTCTCTTAAGTTAAATAAATAGATGGAATAAAGGAATTGATGATGTCCAATGAAAATAAATCTTTGATTACAGCGGCTACAGAAATTATCTTAAAATGTTCAAACGACACGTTAGAAGGTATTGCTCAAAGAGCTTTAGTAGAGCTACAGAGCCGGGGAAACAAAGAGGCGCTAGAGGCTAACAGTTCGCTTTGTGGGAAGCTTTTGGGTGAAATAGAACATAATTTGAAATAAATTAAATTGGTGGGGATGTATGAGCAGAATGCGAAATGATTTAGAGAGTGTTGACATAGTAAAGGAGTTGAGTTCTTGGCCATTTGCTTTATTTGTTGCGTTAGTTTTTGCAGCTATCTTACTAATGCAGTTATTATGGAACACTATTTCAGGACTTTACTTTCAAAATGCATATGAAGCTATTGTGTTGCCATACACTCTTTATATTGTTCTCAATCTATACTGGTGGGGAAATGGCTTAGAGTTAAATAAGACTAAGCTGTTTTGTATGGGAGTTTCATTCGCGCTCCTTTTTCTCCCTTGCTTATATTTACTTGCATCAGGGCAGTTAGACCGTCACAGTTTGATATTTAGTGAATATGATGCCAGTTTAAGTCACTTACCTTACGCCAACGTGTTGCCATATATCTCAATTGCGGCTCTTGTAATCCCGTACAAAAATTTTCTATCTCGGGAAAATCGTGTTTAACTGTATTATGAAAATTTATGGCCTATCAGTATGTCTATAGTGTATGAATTTAAATTAAAAACTTTCATTGATCGTTCAATTAGCCCAAACTTATATCGCTTCTTAAATTTAGCCATAAACACAGAAAGTGAGCCACCATCCGGTTTGTTTAATGAATTTATTAATCCAGATATAGCTGAGCGAGCATTTAACTTTATTCGTTATTCAAGACCGCCTGAGATGGTTTGGTCCGCACCATATACTGAGTGGGATATCGAGGATATTTCGAATTCGTGGTTTAAGCACAGCCAAGTAAATGGACATGATGCTGAGTTAATTCGTGACTTTATTTCAACTAAGGTTACAAAGACGCTTTTCTTTTTTAACAAGAAGACAGAAACAGACTTATCTGAGCTATCAGAAGTGATTTCATTTTATCCAAAAACATTGTTTAAGGATGGGTTCCTATTTATTTCAAATGAATACTCAAGTAATGATTCATTTAACTTTGAAGAATTAGTCTTGTTTCTAAATGAACACCGAGATAATGAACAGCGCATGCTAACAGCATTTAAAAATGATGATCAAGTAATGCCAAAAGTTTGCCTCCATATAAATCAAGGAGAGATAGAGTTGTTTGAAGGGGCGTATGAAACGGTTAGTGTTAACAACAACACCATACAATACGATCGAAACGGATTTTTCTGTGGAGAATTTGCTGAAAATCCAGAAAATAAATTTACCACAGAACAGTATGGCTTTTTGCCTCCAAGAGAATTAAAGTACAAAATTGATTGGTTAGATGAAGATGATGTAGCAATGGTTAAATCTGCAATTGAAAGATATTAGCAACGATAACGAAACTTGCTTATTTGATATTAGAGCGTAAACTTGGTTATATAAGTAAATTTTGACGTAACTGGGTCTATTAATATAACCTTTTAACGATAACATTTAGATGTAAGAACACAACTAACATTAAGGGCATTAATGTGGATTCTGACGCAGTTGCAATGAAGCCGGGTAAAGTAGAAGTTTTATCGCTACGTAAAATGAATTTTCTATTATTTGCGTTTGATGCACCTCCTCCGGTCAAAGCGCCATACAATCGAGTTATTACTTCAGAAATGGTAAAAAACAGATCGATTGTTAAATCTGGTGCCGTAACGAACTGGACAGCTCATGGTTGTATTGCTGTCGTTAGAAACGATGATGGATTAGAAGGCGCATTTTGGCATGATGAAATTGAACGAGTATCATAATTTTCGAAGTAAATTTAATAGTTAACCATCAGGATATCGGTCATGAGTAAAAGTATTGGAGAGCTATGCGAGAAAAGTTCTCGGTTAGCAAAAGAGACAATAAGCGTTCATGAGGAAATTGAGCAATATTGCAACAAAATAGCCCAGAGATTATTAAAAAATCCAAACTTCGAATTCAGCTCTTTGCCTGATCCTATTGTTGAAAGTGCATTTTATGGTGCCAACAAACCAGAAGAGGGGTGGTCTGCATTCCTAAAGTCAGAAATTAAAGCGGCTTTAAAAAGTAGTGGTGATTTAAAATAAGGAAGGACGTTCAGTTATTAATATTCGCTAGCCAACCTTTTTATCTCAATTGACTAATCTTTACGGGGCCATATTTTGAACTTAAATACAGCAATTTTAGCTACTTTAACAATCATTGTTATTACTCAAGTGCTCAGACAGTTATTACCTAATTTATTTGCCTGTGTTTGGCAACTAGCATTGTATGAACTAGTTCCTACAGGTCTTACTGGGCATCGATGGTTTAAAGATAAAAGATCGCTATTTTTCTTCTCTAAAGATGAAATATTAATACATACTTACCCTGTTTTCACCCAGCCCAATTTACGAAATGTTGTACTGTTAGGAGGACTGAGCTTTTGGATGTTATTAAATTTCAATCTAGAAGATATTAGACAGGGAATCGATATCATTACTTTGATTTTGTTGGGGGCCGCTTTTTTAGTGATCCCAATAAAAGTAGCCAGTGAGGGAATAAATAATTTCAATCCTGATTATTTAATTTTACTTGCTTCTAGCATTGTTAGCTATTTAATCGCTTTGCAGTTTGTAATCATTATTTTTTAAGATTAAGGAGTGTAAGATGAATTTAACTCAGTACCTTTGTCAGTTACTTGCTGAAGAGTGCAACGAATTAGGTCAAAGAGCATCGAAATTGTCTAGGTTCGGGAAAGATGAAATACAGCCCAATCATTCATTAGATAATTTCGAAAGGCTCAGGTTAGAGAAAGTTGATTTACTGGTTGTTTACGATCTTCTTCTTTCTGCTATGGGTAAAAATGATAGCGATAGTTTTTTTATCAATAGGAGAGAGCATGTTGCAAAGCAACGTAAAATAATCGAGTTTACAAAATTAAGTGTTGAGTGCGGTCAAGTTACTCAAGATGTACTTGATGAGCTTATAACGTATACTTTCTTAGCAAAGTGAGTCAAATAAGCTAAATGATGTCGCTCTAGTTATCCTAGGTGCCAAGTAAAATCATGCAAGATGATATAGCCGTTTTTGTGAGTGGGAAACCATAATGTCAGAACAAGAGTCTTAAAAGTTTGATTGATATGTTAATAAACGAAAATAAAGACACACTTATAAAGCACATAGAGTCCACGCGCAACATAACTATCACTTTTCTTGGTGATAATTGCGTTCAATATAGAAGGTGTGGAGAAGAGCAGACAATTACTATTGAGCGAGACAAGTTTGATCACTGGAAAAAAGTAGCTGCTATAGATCTTAATTTCTAATTCTTCTGGCCAATAGATAAGTCGGCTCGTTAACTTGTAAGTATGGCACCTAAGCTTGGTTATTCTTTATACTTGTCAATAATGACATTTGTCACTATAATTAATGACAAGCGTCAAGAGAGGTGAATAATCATGAGAGCCGCAGAACCAACCACGAAAACAAAACAAGATTTTCTTACCATAATGTCAGATGGCGATTTAAACTCGCACTCTAGCCCTATTGCTGAAATTAATTTTGCACAGCAGGGTATTACAACACAGGGCTTACGTGCGTTCGCTAATCATTTGCATTGGGAAATTGCATCGATTGCTAAGGCAATCGGTACAACGGAACGAACGCTCATTAGAAACAAAACTAAACGCCTTAGCATGCAAGTAAGCGAAAATGCGCTTGAAATAGCGCGACTGAGTGGTTTTGGTGCCGATTACTTTGGAGGTGTTGATAATTGGAATCAATGGTTAGACTCGCCAAATCTACAGTTTAATGGTGAGCCGCCAAGATCTGTAATTAACACAATCCGTGGACGCGAGCTTATTAGGCGCGTTATCAATGGCCTAAAATACGGGTTTACTGCATAATGCTTGTATATAGAATCGCACCAAAAGAATTCAATGATGAAAATAATTGTCTTCAGGGATATGGTGGCGTCCTATCAGAAGGTCGATGGCACTTTTCAGGGGCGCCTATTGTTTATACTGCATCCACGCGCTCTTTGGCAATGCTAGAAAGGTTAGTTAATGATTCTCGTGAAATTCTCAAAACTGACCTAAGTATTGTCATTATCCAGATACCCGATAACTTAAAGCTAATCAGGATTGTTGAGGGTGAATTGGATGATGGGTGGGACTCAAACCCTTATATTCCAGAAACGCAAACATTGGGCTCAGATTTTTTAGCTGATAAAAACGCAGCTGTATTGCAAGTGCCATCAAGTTTGTGTGCTGATGAGTATAACTTTATTATTAACCCGCTACACCCAGATGCTAAATTAATTAAATGTACAGACTGTACGGACTTTAAGTATCCCCTAAGATTGGCAGACAAGCTTAAGTGAGCGTTTAGCTAATTGGTGCTATTGGTTCTAGATGGACTTGAAAGAAGCATTAATTGAAGCCAAAGAAGAGAAAAGGAAAACGTGTATGACAAAAGGTTCGCTAATTTTTTTAACGCTTATCGTGGCGATGTTACCGATAATTATTACTCAAATATTGGTGATATTGGCAAAAATAGACCTTAATAAAGCGAAAGAAAAAACTCTTTCAAATAAAATGCTGCCTGAAGAGGACTTCGGCAGAGGCCAGATAGAATCCTATAAACTTGATGATGCAAAGTTGACACGTAATAGGGTAATTATGGTTTGTTCTGTTATTTCTATTCTTGTCATTATTTCTATTCTTGTAGGCTAATCTTTTTAGAATATGGAGTGGTGATGAATAAGTCAGAAAAAGAACGCTTAGCTCTTATTATCTCTGAAATGAAAACATCATACAGTTCATCACCAGATGTTGCTCTTTGGGGTGAAAAGCTTTTGGCCGAGTTTACCGGTGTATCTTCATTTGTAGAACAGTTTGATGAAGTTCAGAATATAGATAATGTAGCGAATGCTTATAACTCATACATTGTTGAGATGAGTAGCTCATGCTCAATGAGGGAAAGCACTGATTATCAGATCAGTAAAATGGGGATAAACGGTACAGAGGGCTTGTATCATGCCTTTGATAGTTACTTTTGCCGCGACAGATCAATAAGTCTACAAAGAGTGGAGGAGTCATTAGGGGGCGATAAAATTAAAGCAAAATTGATGGTCAAACAACTTCTTAATGATGACGAATTTATCTTACTTCTAAATAAGTCTGAAGATTTGACGGCGGATCAAAAAGAACTCTTTACTGGTTGTCTCTTAAATCCTAGTAATTCATTATAAATAGGACCATCTAATGTTAGTAACAGCAAATATGATTGAGCAATCAATTAGAGATTTGCCGGAAAGGTGGGTGTCAGATAGAAAGCTTGCCGGAAAGCTTAAGGCCAGACATCTACGGGGTGGTAAGATTACTCGTCGAGATAGTAAAGAAGGTGCCGGAACTGTGGTCTATGCAATGGGCTTTGATGAGTTAGGTAACTGCGTTGCATTATGTCAAGATGGGCATATAAGACAGTTTATTAATTGAGCTATACTTCTAACTGTGAAATAAATCACTTTTTGCTTCATATTGTTCCTTACTTTGATAGACTTTTATAATTAACCAAAGTAAGGATTATTAACAGTGTCAAAAGCAGAACCGGTAATTACATATCGCTTATTAGATAAAAATTACACTCGTTATGCTCGTGGAAAAGAGCATGCAAAATTTATGATCATTGAAGACGATAAAGAGTTAGGGCCCTTGTGGATGTCTAATGAAGACATTAAGGAAAACGCCAAAAATAACCCTCAACAAAAAGATATATTATTTTCGGGCTTAATTTAAGTTTTTATACTTTAAATATTATATGTAGCTAAATTTCTGTTTGGTGAAAAAAATGGCCATCGCCTGCTTTGAGGTATAGGCTCTAATTTATTGCCGAATAAGTAAACAAACCAACAATTAGGTTATTGATGAATGTCAAAATATTACAATCTTAAGAGTGAGGCAAGAATGCATTCACTGATTCAACTAGTTATCGCTATATTTGCTATTTCAGGCATTTTTTTTATTTTTGGTTCTGATTACCTTTTAGTAGGTTTTTTTGTTGCTTTGCTAACCAGCCTTCCAATTATCTGGAGTGCATATCAATATTATAAATACAGTAAGTCTTAATGTTAGATTAGGCTTTAGTTAGATATTGATATGAATTTTGTGTTCAAAAAAATCAAATTTTCCAATATTAAATACGTGCCTTTATTTGCACTGAGGCGGGTGAAATGAGAAAACTATCATTTAAACTAGTTATATGTAGCATGCTTTTTATGTACATGTCTGGCTGCTCAGATGGTGTAAGTATTCAAGATACATACCCAAAAATTCAATATGGTAAAGCTTACGCGCTTGGGTCATTTATTAAAGATATCAACCTTCAAAAAGTTGGGACCATATCAACAATGATGCGTGTCGGCCAAGACTGTAAAATGCGAGTAACTGTATCAAAATTTAAGAATCATAGCGTAGAAATAAAACCTGACTCCATCGATTGTGTAAATCCAGAAATTAGCCGAAATCTTTCAGAAAAGTATGTTTCTTTGGCTTATGTGAATGTTGAACAGCAGTTACCAAGTCCTAAGGATAATGTTAGGTTTGAACTATACGTAAATAGTTGGCAGGACATCCCAAAATAAGTTGAGGCCTATTTGGGGTAGAGAAAATCGCGCAATATTTAACTGATATGAGACAGAATCTTGCACATGTTAGATAGCTAAAAAATAGGAATGGTTATGGATTGTATTGAAAATCTTCAGTTTAATCAGATAAAAATGCCAATCACAGATAAGTTGTTGAAGGATTGTGACTTAGTTTATCAAGGTCAACATGATAATTTACGGTTATATATCGACAAACAAGGTGATGGATTTCAAGCTATGGCTGTTGAACTTAACTCACATGATAGTGATGCAGTTCTTTGGCATAGCGACAGTTTTTTTGTGGATGTAGTATTTACATTATCTAGTTGTTTTGACGGTGCAAGACACTTGCAAGTAGCCAGAGATGATGACGGAATTGGTGGTTACTTATACTGCCCCAACATGAAAGATTTAGCTGCCATGGTGAACTACTCGGAGCTAAAGCTCGCGAGCTTCCAAGATAGTAGCCTAAGCTACTAACCTTTCTTTTTTGACGCTTCGTTGGACACTGCTAATCGAGCTTTTGGCTCGACTAGTCTTACGATTGCCTCCACGTCCACTATCTGACTTGGTTCTGAGAACTCCATCGTCAGACAACTCCGTTCCAGAGTCTAAAATGAGATTGATTGCCCGTTTCTTTATAACCAATGATGCATTGTTGTCTGCATTGTCAGTATTGCCACAGTTACCGCACACAAATAACTCTTGTGATTTACGGTTGTCGGGGTGAGTGTGACCGCATTTAGCGCACTCCTGACTGGTATGGGCTGGGTTTATTTTGAAGACGGCTTTTCCTGCTTGGTAGGCCTTGTATTTGGTGTAAGTCTCTATGATGTGCCAGCCAACGTTTAAAATAGACTTGTTTAGCCCAGCCTTTTGTTTGGCTTTGTTTGACACATACCGACCTTGTTCATCCTGCTTCGCCTTTGGCTTGCGCGTCATGCTTGAGGTTCGTAAAGCCTCGAACACTATAATCTTAGCCATACTAACAAGTGAACGACTGGTTTTATGAGCAAAATCGTTACGGATATTCGCCTTTTTAGCATGGTGCGTAGCAATGCGATGTTTGGTCTTATTTCTTCTATACGAGCCTTTTTGCTGACGCGCTAGTTTACGCTGCAAACGCTTAATGTAACGGTCAGATCTGCTCATGTTCTTTTTCTGGTTTTCGCAGAAATCGAACGTTATAGAGCCTGCATGGACAGGAATTGCCACGCCACGATCTACACCAATAGTATGTTCTTCCAGATATTTTTTGGTTGAACCCTGCAAGAATTCCAAATGTTCAGCATTGCTAGGAAGTTCTTCTTCACTTTGGCCGTTTTCATAACAGAAAGATACATAATATTGACCTCGCTCTTTACGGATATACAGCGAGTTTGGGATTTCGAACTTGCCATGCGCTTTAAAGGATAAGTAACCAATATTATTAGTCTTCGTGCCGATAAATAGTCGTAAGTTTCCATCTTCGCAACGTTCGAAGCTGAACACCTCACGAGTAAGATAGATGCTACCTCGGTCAGTTTTAGGTTTGCGCTTAGGTCGCCCACACATGCCTTTCATGAATTTTTGGTAAGTCTGATACCAGTTAACTGCGCTGTTTCGGATAATCTGACTAGGGCATCGAGATAGCCAAGGGGTTAACTCCTTCGACTTGAATTGTGATGTTTTCTGGTCAATTGGAACATAAGTGCCCGTTGGGTAGTATTTACGTGCAAAGGTGCGGAAATACTTTTCTTCGTCAACTTTGGCATTCCAAATGCTACGCGCACATCCCATCCACTGGCTCAGAACCAGTTTTTGATATGATGTTGGGTTGGCACGAAACCGAATACCGGTTAACAAATCGCCCTCTATTTAACTGTATGCATATACAGCACATAATAATTCCTACTTCATTAAAGTCAAGACTGTTCGCCTTGACTCGCAGCTAAAGCAGGCGAGAATGTGGCGAACATTTGTTCAATATTTTACGCGAACTAGAACTAAAATTGTGTGATCAAGCGGATAAATTAAATGATGGTTACGAATTCGAAAACAAAACCACGTTAAGTGTATAATTAGGGTCTAGCCCAAAAGTAATTGTTATTTGATTTGTAGCTGTTAAATTAATTAAAAAAGCTCAGTAAGTTGAAATCTTACTGAGCTTTTCATTACAGGTTAACCATGTACTGTTTTTTAACTTTTCGTTGCTTCCAGTTACGTTGATTGACTAAAGAAATATCATCCCATGCATTCACAATACGATTTTTATGTCGCTTAGCTCGGATACGTGGTGCTAATTCCTCAGCTATACAAGCATCATATTGACGTCTTTCGTTAGTGGTTTTCGGGCTACGATACCACTTCCAGAGAAACTTCTTTTTTGCATGTATATACTTTAATTGCCACTCGTTACCATATCGCTCATGTTCAAGTAAGCCACGGTTGTCAGGACTAATGCGACCATAAGCCCATGAACGGCGAAATGAATATGAGCGCGTTGTATGTATATTCAAATCGACAGTGTCACCTAACTCATTTACTACTTGAGCAACCGGGTAGATGCTGTGTCTATATTTTTTAGACTTAATTTCAGCAACTCGATCGTCAAATTCGTCTAAGGTTTCTGTAGGAAATTGCTGGATATTAGCAACCTCACAGTGGCGTACCCACTTAGAACTACAGTGACCTTGTTCAGATTCGGCGATTGTTTTGAATTTTTCTCCGCAATTACGACATGCGTAGTGAGGAGTTTTGTCCACAGAGTAGCAACCTCTGTTAGCGCGATAAAGCTCAATATTGTCGAAAATATTTTTAGTACCATTCGGTAAAAGTTCGACAATTTTTGGAACAAACGGTTTTATTTCGATCATTGATTTTCTCCAACTTAAAAATAGTTAGAAAAAAGTCATTAACCCTTTTATAGAAAATCTCTTCATAACCTTTCCAGTTATTGATTACTTTTTTAATAATACACAAAAAAAGATTTTAAGTATATCTTTTTTTGTAATAAATTGGCTTGCATATAGAGCAAGCCAATGAAAATAGTAAAACGCTTTTACCTATTGAAAGGCTTTAATGTATTTTACCCAGTATTGAGATGGTAAGTTACCAACAGTGTCGATAGTATTGATTGTGTATACGCCAGCTGGTAATTTTTGACTCGTAAATGATGTAAATGCTCCAGATACGTAGTTAATGTCCAGTTGCTCTACAACTTCACCGCTTGTGTTTTTAATTACGTATTTAAAATTGTCTCGGTATGTTTTGTCGCCATTCAAATCCCAAGTTGACTGAATTTCAATCGTTGATTCTTCTAAGATATGGAAAGTAATAGTCTCATTTAGAGCATTACCATTTAGCTGTCCATTGTTCATATCTTTGTTATATTTATAACCTTCAACATAGAGGTTGAAATTAGGGTAGGTTAATTCTTTATTAGTGTTTGTGTCTCTAAAATACGAATTAACACCATCTCTAACGTTGAAGTTGTTGACATCAACAATAGCAATTCGATTTTGCCCTGCTGGAAACTCAAGAGACATATCCGGCGTGACGCTAACTTCTTTGATGTACATGTCATTGTAATCAAGAGACTCCTCTTCCCACGCTTTTGCAGTTAATCGATATTTCCCCGCCATAATCTCAATATTTGTTTCATAATGATTGTAAGGGGAAGTGCCGCCAGTGGCATCTTTCTGCGGGTATAATGGTAGTGACTTTGTCATATAAGCTTTTTTGCCATAGCGATCATAAATAAATTCATTATCTAAGCTTTCTAAAACAAGGTGAACTTTATTTCTCACAGAGTTGTAAGGAACATCATTAATATCAACTCTAAGCTTACCACCGTTTAAAACAGTAATATCTAGGCTAGAAGTGTATTGGCTACCGTCATAAAGGATATTATCCTGTAGTACAAAGTATTTGTCGTCAACAACGCCATCAACCAAAAACTCGTAATTTAATGTACGGTTATTGATAGAAGGAGATGTAGTCGCGGCAGTGCCGGTTGTCACTTCATTAAAGCCATCAATAGCGACATTTGTTTTAGGCATTGATAAAGGTGCTGACGATGTGATTTCTTTTACATAACCGAGGTATTTATTATAGCCTGAACTTGTCAAACTATGTCGCTCGCTATAGTTTGATATTTTATAGTTGCCCGGTGGTAATGTGGTTTTTAAGTCAGAGTAGTCATTAGAACCACCATTATTTGGTGTTGAAAACTTAATTAGCCCTGTTTGGCTAACTAACTGCCCATTTTGGTTGTAGAGTGGGCCACCATCGACATTTTCAATTAACATCTCCGTGTAGTAGAGGTAAGAATTTGTGATGTTTGTTCGATGTTCGCCGCCGTAAATGCGAAAAGTTGAGAAATCATCTAATGTAAAATCTAAATGATCATCTGGGAATACGTTAAAATTAAAGCTTACAGTATCGTAATTGCCAGCATATACGTTTGTGTCAGTTAAGAATGTGTAAGGGTATCCAGAATGGTCGGCTGTTGCATAGTTTGTTTCAGATGATTCTAGAAAGGTTAATCGACCGGCATTACTGCCAGCTGGAAAGCTCGAAACAGGTTGTTCTGCTGGTGGAGTGATAAAGGCATTAGAGCTTCCACCTCCTGAAATTGCTTCATCATCTTCAGATTCTTCAGTATTATCTTCTGTATCGCTACCTGAACCATCAGTTTTAACGAGCTTACTGTAACCTAGTGGGAAACGATAGTTATTGCCCTTGTAAGAACTAGATGGATTAGGAGATAAAAAATCGTCACTCGACGTTTCAGGCTCCGCAGCTTGAACGTTCAACGTCATCGAGGCAAGAACCCCAGCCACTAACGTTAATAAATACTTTTTGTTTGTCATAATTAACCTTATTCATAGATTTAAAATAGTTACTTGAACATAATACATGATTAATTATCAGCCGTGCAAAAAAACACTTTTTAGTTTTGTGAATAAACTTGCCAATTCAACAAAAGTCCTTAATATGGTTACTTAAATAAAGAGTTAACAACAACAAGCGAGCGAAAATGGATAGCGTAGAAGAGATTTTAGCTGGAAGTGGTATAGGTACATTATTACAGGCAGTCGGGAATCAATTAAAGGAAAGAGGGGTAGATGTTGGTAGCATTAGTATTGGTTCAGATACATCTTCCATGGAGTGGTACAAAAATAAAGTATTAAAGCTTCTATCTCAAGATTACTACTCAGCAAGCGATATTGATAAAATTATCGAAGATTCTGAAATCTTTACTAACTTCAAAGTAAGGCTTTATAAATTACTTCCTCGTTTCATAACGGAAGATAACTTTTTAAAATCTCTTTGTAGTTTGAAAATTTATAATCGTGTCAAATACAAAGAAATGCTCGTTACTTATGCCGACGATCCATCGTTAAACATAAGCAACGGCCTAAAGAAAAAAGAAGAAAATCACTTAGCTAGCTACGCTCTTTTGTTGTTTGGGATCATAGATAGTCTTGAGAATAAGTCTGATAACATCAAATATGAAACGTGCTTAGAATTTAGGTTTATTCAATTCGGCTTGAATAATATAGGTCTTAAGTGCCCAAACAAATATAATATGTTTCTCAGTTTTTGTTCTGGTTTAGATGAGCTTGAGCCCAGTACGAGACAGTTGATTGATTTAATAAAGCGGAATCAAAGTCCTGATGTTGTAAGTAGTGAAGTTGATAAGGATATTCTTCCAATTATCGACTGTATTTTTAAATTTCTAAAACAGACCTCTCCAGAAGATCTAACTGTTGAAGAAAAGAATGGTATCATTGCTTTTATGGCAGGGTATAGAGCACTTTTTCAGGTAAATCTACACTATTTATACTCTTGTTCATATGGGCATGACTGGTTATTGGCCCATACTGGGTTCTGTTCCGTTGAAATAGAGAAAGATGGTACGATAATTACTAACGAAAACTATGAACTCATACACCGCCAAGTTACAGAACTAGCCTTTAATGATAATCACGAACTCCAAAACTACATAATCAAGTCTAGCGAAATTACGCTTGGTGTCATGGAGTTTTTCAATGTTAAAAAAGCTGACATCGTCATTTTAACCTCACTCCTTGCTATTAATTGCGCACCGTTACTAGGCGATATTATAGACGCTTCAAAAGAAAGGGATTTGTTGCTAAAGCTTAACAACAAATCAAGCAAAGAAGAGTTTTTAAAACTATCAGAATCATTAATACTCAATATTTCAACACTGTTATCGTGCGAGCTTAATAATGATGACTGTAAAGAAATGCTTAGTACATTACTTAGCGATTTTGATGATATAAGTAAGAATCTTGGCGCTATATGTGATCTTCAAAATCTGACAGACAATTATAAGCATTACAAAGAGCTCGCAGACTTTACATGCAACGAAGTGAGAATCTATCAAGAATCAATAGGCAATTTAAAAGAAGATATTGAAGGCTACCTTGCGACATTAAATACCGGTAAGGTGCAAGAGAGTATTTCTAGAATAGAGTCATTAAAGGCCGACTATTGCCATGATATTGATAAACTCTTTGTTCATGGTAAGGAGTTAGTTACTTTAGCTAATGAATCAACTGTTCAGAATGACAATACAGGTAACAACGAACTGACTGATTTAGCTGATGAAAATGCAACGCTTAAAGATGAACTAGAAAAGACGAAAACAGAGCTTGAAACGTGGTATAGAGAATCCGAAATTAGTGAAAATACATTAAAAACTTCCAATGATAAGTTGGCAGCAGAAAATCAGTCCTTAAAAGAAATAATGAAAGGGCTTAACTCAGAATTAAAGATTTCAGATGCTTTCAATAAAGTGTTTTTTTCTAGACCTACAAAACCAACGATTCTAGATATCAAGGCAGTAATTCAAGAGCAATTTCCATTCGTAAAGTTCGCAGATAACATTAACAAACCTATTGAAAACTGTATTTTTGAAAACACAGCGAAATTGACAGACTATTTGTTCCGAATTTGCGATAGTTACTATCCGCAGATCATATCTGGTAAACCAGATAGTGTAGCTAAAACATGTTTGGGGACCGTATATTACCCTCAAGAAAGTGAAATGGTGAACTCGAGTAAAAAGAATCGAGCTCTTCGGGACTTTGTTTTTGATGGCGAAGTCATAACAATCAATAAACACATTACACTAGGTTCGAAACATGACAAGAGAGCGACTATTCAAGTATTCTTTGATATTAGAGGTAATCAATTATTGATTGGTTATATCGGTGAACACTTGTCAAAGTAAATTTAATATTGCCAAACGAATTGGTTTGGCAATTAGTTTATTTGCTACATATAAAGATAATTATTGACTTTCGAAAGTCATCCCTATAAGGTAAATTAGAATATAATTTAAGGGAACATTATCATAATGATGTCACGTGACATATATCCAATTTGGTATCAAAAAAATCGACCATTTGCTAAACAAGCAGGAAGTATTATTTCCGGGAGTGGGCTAGTTCCTGCTTCTATTGAAAGTATTCAGCTAAAAATTTTCACTAAATGGAACGAGTCATTAAGTAGAGGCACAGTAAGCCCTGATGAAATAAAAACAGATCTTATTAAAGAAATAGGATTAGCTGCCTATTATGGCTCTTTCTGTAAGTCAGGGCGACAAATTTTCGCTGTTAGTGATGAGTTAGGACAAATGTTTCTTCATACTTCAGCTAAAGATGTTCCTATAAGTAGTTTGAAGTCACCATATGATGGTTATTTTATCCAATTTCACTCACCAGTAAATTGGGGGCAGAATGAAATTGTGGGTGCATTTATTATGGATGAAGAATCAATTCCAATGCTTCAGGTATGTTTGGTCCTAAATCCTTCTGATAGAGGTGAACATTGGATGCGATCACCAGCTGGGTATTTTCTTATTACTCTGGATAGAGATAATGGCGATGCTACTTTAGCTAAGCTCATAGAAGATTCTATTGAGTCCGAGATAGTAGCCAAATGGGAAACTGCTTCAAAAGCAATGAACTTACCTTCAAACCTTTCGGAATCTGAAATAATAGATCGGCGCAGTGAAAGAGCTATGCGTGAAAGTATGGATTTAAAGTCAGCCAAAGAAGCTATAAATATCGCACTATCATATGTGGCAAACTGTTTGTGCTACCTATCATCAGATGAGCTTAACAGAAGTGTAGACTACACAACTGATACTCCAAAATCGTTACTAGAAAAGCTACAAAGTTCTAAGACGCCAAAAGCGGTACAGAAAGCAAAGTCATTGTTATCCAATAACGGTTATATACCAATTACTTACATTGGTAAGAATGTAGGTAAAAGCGAAATATCACTAGGGCTATCTGGTTCTGTAGTAAAAGAACACTGGAGAAGAGGTCATTGGCGTAATCAGTTTTATGGGGAGGCACGTTCTGAACGGAAGTTAATTTGGATCAAGCCAACACTAGTTGGACATCATGCTAATGAACAATCTGAAAATACAG